>CAJBAP010000067.1 GCA_903950295.1 uncultured Rhodocyclaceae bacterium | reverse complement strand
CTTACGAGCACGAAACCAACAAGCTGGACGCCGCGCGGATGGAAGCAAAAGAGCGCGAAATTCTTGCCCGTTTCGGCATCCCCGATCCCTACCTGTGACCCATGGACCCAAGCCCTCCCTCACCCCCCAGACCCTCATTGTTTGAACGGCTCTCGATGTTGCTACTCGGCGAACCCGAGGACCGCGAGCAACTACTGCAACTCCTGCGCGGCGCCCACGAGCGCAATCTGATGGATGGCGATGCGCTCTCGATCATAGAAGGCGCGCTATCCGTCTCCGAAATGCAGGTGCGCGACATCATGGTGCCACGCGCGCAGATGGACGTCATCTCGCTCTCCGAGTCACCCGAGAAACTGGTGGATTTCGTGCTGGAAACCGCCCACTCGCGCTTTCCCGCCATCGGCGACAGCAAGGATGACGTCGTCGGCATCCTGCTGGCGAAAGACCTGCTGCGCCACTTCGCCGGCAAGGAATTCGATCTGCGCGACAGCTTGCGGCCAGCGGTGTTCATTCCCGAATCGAAACGCCTCAACGTATTGCTGCGCGAATTTCGCGCCTCGCGCAATCACATGGCCATCGTCGTGGATGAATACGGTGGCGTCGCGGGCGTGGTCACCATTGAGGACGTGCTCGAGCAGATCGTCGGCGACATCGAGGACGAATACGATTTCGACGAGGCGGCTGGCAACATCGTGCTCGACAACGCGGGCCACTACCGCGTCAAGGCCGCCACCGAGATCGAGGATTTCAATGCCGCGTTCAGCACCAACTTCTCCGACGAAGCTTTCGACACGGTCGGCGGCCTGGTCATTCACCATCTCGGTCGCCTGCCCAAGCGCAACGAAGTGGTAGAGATCGACGGCTTGCGCCTACAGGTGCTGCGCGCCGACAGCCGGCGCGTGCACACCTTGCTGGTCGACCCGCAAAAGGGACTGGCACTCGCCGTCCAGCCATGAGGCTGCCGCCGTTATTGCTGGCGGCGATTTTCGGGAGCATCAGTGTCGCCGGCTTTGCGCCACTCGAACTATTCCCCTTGCCCATCCTGATGCTGGCGCTGCTGTTCCGGTTGTGGCAGCGCGCCGACTCACCACGCGCAGCGGCGTGGCTAGGCCTGGGTTGGGGTTTGGGATTTTTCCTCACCGGCGTGTCATGGATCTATGTCAGCCTGCACGATGTAGGGGGGTTGGCCTCACCTCTGGCAGTGATCGCCACCTTGTTGTTTTGCGGCTTTCTTGCGCTATTTCCTGCACTGGCGGGATACTTGTTTCGCAGCCGTGCCGCCAGTGCCGACTTTTTTTGGCGGAATACGCTACTGGCAGCGGGTTTGTGGGTGTTGGCCGAGTGGTTGCGTGGCTGGATATTTACCGGCTTCCCCTGGTTGGCACTGGGCTATTCGCAAACGCCACCGAGTCCGCTGGCAGGTTTCGCGCCGGTACTCGGCAGCTATGGCATCGGTTTTCTTGTCGCGCTGATTGCCGCAGTTCTTGCATTTGGCCCGCAGCGGCGGGCAATGTGGTTGCTGATCATCGCACTCATCGGCGGTGGCACCTTGCTGCGTGGCATGGACTGGACGCAGCCCGTTGGCGCGCCATTCTCGGTCAGCCTGCTACAGGGGAATATCCCGCAAAGCCTGAAGTGGGAACCGGAACGCCTGCCGCTTTCCCTCGACACCTACCTCCGGCTGGCGCAGGCCAACCCCGCCGCACTCACCGTGTTACCGGAGACGGCGATTCCGCTGTTTTTCAACGAGGTGCCGCGCGACGTATTGCAGGCGCTGACGCAGCATGGGGATGCGCTGCTGGGCGTCGCCGTGCGCCACCGCGAAGGCGGTTATGTGAATGCTGCGGTCGCCGTCCCGACCGCTTCAACCAATGGCGCCGTCCCGCCAGCACAAAACACGGGCGTGCAGACCTATGCCAAACGCCATCTGGTGCCTTTCGGTGAATACGTGCCACCGGGCTTTTCCTGGTTCTTCAATCTGGTGCGCATTCCGATGTCGGATTTCTCCGCCGGTCCGGCCACACAGCTGCCTTTGAAAATCTCCGGCCAGCAGATTGCTGCCAACATCTGTTACGAAGACCTGTTCGGCGAAGAAATCATCCAGAGCCTGCCGACCGCCACCTTGCTGATCAACCTGTCCAACACCGCCTGGTTCGGCGACTCGCTCGCCCAGCCGCAGCATTTGCAAATTGCCCGGATGCGCGCACTGGAAACCGGCCGCATGATGCTGCGCGCCACCAACACCGGCATTACGGCGGCCATCGCACCCGATGGCCGCGTACTTGCCGCCCTGCCACCTTTCACCACCGGCGCGCTCCGTATCGAAGCACGTGGTTACACGGGCCTGACCCCTTACTCGCGCTGGGGTAATGCTTTGGCGCTGCTCTTGGCGATCTGCGCCTGTTTGCCAGCGCTCTTGAGCGCTTACCGCCGCGGTCGGAGCCGGTAGAATTCGCCCTTTCGAGACACCTTCCCTGAGCTCATGAAACCCACGTTTCAAGAAATCATCCTGCGCCTGCAGGACTATTGGAACCAGCAAGGCTGTGCGCTCTTGCAACCTTACGACATGGAAGTCGGCGCCGGCACCAGTCACACCGCCACCTTCCTGCGCGCCATCGGCCCCGAGCCGTGGAAGGCTGCCTACGTACAGCCCTCGCGCCGCCCGAAGGATGGTCGTTACGGCGAAAACCCGAATCGCATGCAGCACTACTACCAGTATCAGGTGGTGCTGAAGCCGGCGCCGGCGAACATCCTCGAGCTCTACCTCGGCTCACTGGAAACTCTGGGGTTCGACCTCAAGCAGAACGACGTGCGCTTCGTCGAGGACGATTGGGAAAACCCGACGCTGGGGGCGTGGGGCCTGGGCTGGGAAGTCTGGATGAACGGCATGGAGGTCACGCAATTCACCTACTTCCAGCAGGTCGGCGGCATCGACTGCAAGCCGATCACCGGCGAAATCACTTATGGGCTAGAGCGATTGGCCATGTACCTGCAAGGCGTCGAGAACGTCTTCGACCTGACCTGGACGAAAGGGCTGAGCTACGGCGACGTCTATCACCAGAACGAGGTCGAGCAGTCGGCCTACAACTTCGAGCACAGCGATACCGATTTCCTGTTCACCGCCTTCGGTGCGCACGAAAAACAGGCGCAACACCTGATGGGCGCGCAACTGGCGCTGCCGGCGTATGAGCAAGTATTGAAAGCTGCGCATACCTTCAACCTGCTCGATGCGCGCGGCGCGATTTCGGTCACCGAACGGGCCGCCTACATCGGCCGCATCCGCAACCTGGCGAAGAGTGTTGCCCAAGCCTACCTCGACAGCCGCGCCCGCCTTGGCTTCCCGATGGCGCCGCAAGAATGGGCCACCGAAGTGCTGGCCCAGATCGAAAAGAAGGTCGCCTGATATGTCCGCGAAAAATCTTCTGGTTGAACTGTTCGTCGAAGAACTGCCGCCCAAGGCGCTGAAGAAGTTGGGCGAAGTGTTTGCTCACACGCTCGCACAATCTCTTACCAGCGCCGGCCTCGCCAATTCATCTGCCACGGTTACCGCCTACGCCTCGCCGCGCCGCCTCGCCGCCCATGTCACCGACGTTGCAGCCGTGGCTGCCGACAAGCCAGTGGCACAGAAACTGATGCCGGTGACCGTCGGTCTCGATGCCAGCGGTAACGCCACGCCGGCGCTGCTGAAGAAACTTGCCGCGCTGGGTGCCGATGCCACCGTTGTCCCGGCACTGCGCCGCGAGAATGACGGCAAGGCCGAGGTGCTGTTCTACGACAGCCTGGCCAAGGGCGCGACACTGGCCGAGGGTCTGCAAAAAGCGCTCGAAACCGCACTGGCGGCGCTACCGATCCCGAAAGTGATGACTTACCAGCTACAGGACGGCTGGAGCAGCGTAAACTTTGTCCGACCGGCTCACGGCCTGCTGGCCCTCCACGGTGCCGACATCGTGCCGCTCGCCATCCTCGGCCTGAAAGCGGGTCGCAACACACACGGCCACCGCTTCGAGGCCACCGTCGATCCGGTCATCATCGCCACTGCCGATGCCTATGCCGCCACGCTGCAGAAAGACGGCGCGGTCATCGCCTCGTTCGCCGAGCGCCGTGCCGAAATCGCCCGCCAGCTTGCCGCCGCTGCCGCTCAGGCCGGCGCCAACCTGAAGCCGATCGAGGACGAGGCTCTGCTCGATGAAGTCACCGCACTGGTCGAGCGCCCGAATGTACTGATCGGTCAGTTCGAAGCAGAATTTCTTGCCGTACCGCAGGAATGCCTGATTCTCACCATGAAGGCGAACCAGAAATACTTTCCGCTGCTCGACGCCGCAGCGAAACTCACCAACAAATTTCTCGTCGTCAGCAACATCAGCCCGGACGATCCCTCCGCAGTCATCGGTGGCAACGAACGCGTCGTGCGTCCGCGCCTGGCAGACGCCAAGTTCTTCTTCGATCAAGACCGCAAGAAAACTTTGGCTTCGCGTGTGTTTGGTCTCGCCAAGGTGGTTTATCACAACAAGCTCGGCACGCAGGGCGAACGCGTCCAGCGCGTCGCCGCCATCGCCCGCGCCATCTCCGAGCGCCTGGGCGACGCCAATCTGGCGCTCATGGCGGACCGGGCGGCGCTGCTGGCCAAGGCCGACCTGCTGACCGACATGGTCGGCGAGTTCCCGGAACTGCAAGGCATCATGGGCCGCTATTACGCGCTGCACGATGGCGCCCAGCCCGAGTTGGCAGACGCCATCGAAGATCATTACAAGCCACGCTTTGCCGGCGACTCACTACCCCGTGGCCCCGTCGGCACTGTCGTCGCGCTGGCAGACAAACTGGAAACCCTGGTCGGCATGTTCGGCATTGGCCAGATTCCCACCGGCGACAAAGATCCCTTCGCGCTGCGCCGTCATGCACTGGGCGTCATCCGCATGCTGATCGAGGCGGACTTGTCACTTCTGCTGCAGGATGTGCTGCACGACGCGGCCACTGCCTTTGCCGGGATAGACGCATTCAAGGATGCCACGGCCCACTTGACCGACTTCATCTACGAGCGCCTTGCCGGCAGTCTGCGCGAGCAGGGTTACACGGCGCAGGAAGTCGATGCCGTGGTATCGCAGCGACCGCAGCGTCTGGGCGACATTCCGAAACGCCTCGCCGCCGTGCGCGCCTTTGCCGCGCTGCCGGAAGCCGCCAGCCTCGCCGCCGCCAACAAACGCGTCGGCAACATCCTGAAGAAGGTCGAGGGCGTAGTCGCAGCCGAGGTCAATGCTGCACTGCTCAAGGAAGCCGCCGAAATTTCACTCAACGCTGCACTGGCTGAAGTCAAACCCAGGGCCGATGCCGCTTTTGCAGCCGGCGATTACGCCACCGCGCTGCAGGCACTGGCGGCGCTGCGTGCTCCGGTGGATAGTTTCTTCACCGATGTCATGGTCAACGCCGAAGATCCGGCGTTGCGCAATAACCGCCTCGGTCTGCTCGCCATACTGCATCAGGCGATGAATCAGGTTGCCGACATATCCAGGCTTTCAGCAGGAAACTGAGCATGAAACTCATCATCCTCGATCGCGACGGCGTCATCAACCAGGACTCCGATCTCTACATCAAGTCGGCAGAAGAGTGGGTGCCGCTACCCGGCAGCCTGGATGCAATCGCCCGACTCAATCAGTGGGGCTATCGCGTGGTGGTGTGCACCAACCAGTCGGGCATCGGCCGCGGCCTGTTCGGCATGGACACGCTCAACGCGATCCACGAGAAGATGATCAAGGCCGCCTCCCATGTCGGCGGCAGCATCGACGCCATCTTCTTCTGTCCGCACACCAATGCCGACAACTGCAATTGCCGCAAGCCCAAGGCCGGCATGTACAAGGAAATTGCTGAACGCTACAACGTCGATCTGACCGGCGTGCCGGCGGTGGGCGACAGTCTGCGCGATCTGCAAGCCGCCGTCAGCGTCGGCGCGCAACCCATGCTGGTGCTGACCGGCAAGGGCAAGAAGACCAAAATCGATCCGGCCCTGCCTGAGGGTACGCAAGTATTTGCCGACCTCGCCGCTGCCGTGAAAAAACTCACCGCATGAAAATCGTCACGCTCATAGCATGATCTTTTTACGCTCCCTGCTGTTCATGGTGCTGCTGGTCTTGACCACGCCCATGATCGTGCTGGCGCTGCTTTGCGTATTCTGGCTGCCGTCCCGCCAGCGCCGACTTTTTGTGATGCCCTGGGTGCGCATGGTGATGTGGCTG
>CAJBAP010000066.1 GCA_903950295.1 uncultured Rhodocyclaceae bacterium | reverse complement strand
TATTGCTCCAACCGCGACTACGAGCCGCACCGTGCCGACAGTCCTCGCGCTTGCCTTGCCCCTCGGCGCCGTCTTGCTCTACCTGATCCTCGGCAGCCCTGCCGCGCTCAATCCGCAGTCGCAGGAAAAGCAGTTCAGCCAAGATGACATCGAGCGCATGGTCAGCGGCCTGGCCGCCAAACTCGAGAAGGAACCCGAAAACTACAAGGGCTGGGCCATGCTCGCACGCTCATACAAGTCGATGGGGCGCTTCCCCGAAGCGGTGCGCGCCTACGAGCGTACCGGCCCCATGCTCGATACCAGCGCCGAACTGCTCGTCGATTATGCCGACACGCTGGCCGCCAGTGTCGGCGGTTTTTCCCCCAAGGTGAATGGTCTCATCGACAAGGCGCTGAAGATCGATCCAACTAGTGCGCAAGGCCTGTGGATGCGCGGCACGGCGTCCTTTGAGGGCAAACAATACGGCAAGGCGATTGCCGACTGGCAACGCCTGCTCGCTCTGCTGGAACCCGGTTCGGAAGATGCGCGGGTGGTCGAAGGCAATATCGCCGAAGCGCAGGACAAGGGCGGGATAGCAAAGTCGGCACCAAAAGTCGGCGGACAAAAGGGAAGCCCTTCAGGGACAGGGAAGACGGCAAATGTCGCCGTCAAGGGGCGCATCGAACTCGCACCCAATCTGTCCGGCCAGATTCCCGCTGGTGGCATCCTGATGGTCGTTGCCCGGCCCAATGACGGGTCGCGCATGCCGATTGCCGTATTGCGCGCCCCGGCTGCACAGCCGTTTGATTTCGTCCTCGATGACAGCCTTTCGCTGACCCCGGACCGGCCGCTGTCCTCCTTCTCCGAAGTTCTCGTCGAGGCACGCATCTCCAAGAGCGGACAAGCTGTGCCGCAAGCCGGCGACCTGTTCGGGCCTGCCGTGACCGCGAAGCGTGGCGCAGATCGGGTGAAGCTGCGTATCGACCAAGTCAGGCAGTGATCTCGCGCCGCCAGTTCCTGCGCGGTAAATTTTCGGTAGCCCAAAGCCCCTCGCCACCGGCGGAGGGGAGTGCTTCATCGGCAAGCATCGGCCCGCAGTGCGTGGCCTTCAATAACGTCGTCTGCCGCAGTTGCGGCGATGCCTGTGGTGAGGCGGCGATCCGCTTTTCTCCGCGATTGGGGGGTGCCGCGTTGCCGGCAGTCATTACTGCACGCTGCACCGGCTGCGGGGAGTGCGTCACCGCCTGTCCTGTCAGCGCCATAACGCTGACAGGAGCATGAGGTAGAGAAGCTGCCCGGGCTGAACGCTCAGGTCAGGAAGCCCGTGCCGACCATTACCAGCAGACTGAGGCCGATGGCGAGGAGGGCAAGGCCGAGGATCACCGAGCCGACGTGCAGCGGACGGGACGGGGCTTCGACCAGACGCTTCTGCAGTTCACCGGATTCGAGCAGGCGCTGATACTGGGCTGGATGCTCGTGGCGGAATTCCTCCAGTGACTGGGTGCCAGTGAACATCACCACATCCGGCGGTGGCAGCTTGTTCGGCCGGAAGTGGTTGTTGAAGAAGTGCACCGTGAAGAGGAAGACGGATGCCAGGAAGGCTTCCTCGCCATGCACGATGGTCGCCACGTTGAACACCCAGCCGGGCAGGAAGCTCGCCGTGACATGCGGGAGGGCGAGCATCAGACCGCTCAGGCCGATCACCGCGACACCCCAGAACACCGCCCAGTAGTCGAACTTCTCGAAATAGGTCCAGCGGTCGAACTGCGGCTTCGGACCCAGGCCGAAGAACCACTTGAACATGCCGATCATGTCGTCGAGATCCTTCCAGTTTGGTACCAGTGAATCGGGACCGAACCAGCGGAAGGCCTTGTCACGCAGCAGCTTCTGCATGATATAGACGAAGTGGATCGCGAAGATACCGACGAACACGGCGGCGGCGACGCGGTGGATGATGCCGAGGATTTTCGGGCCGCCGAACAGCTTGGCCACGACCGGCGCCCAGGCGCTGTCGGCGAACAAGGCCGCCGAGCCGGTTAGCACCAGCGTCATCACCGAGACCGCGAAGAAGAGATGGCCAATGCGCCAGCCCCAGCCGAAGCGCTCGAAGTGCAGTTTCTCGTCCAGTTGCAGGCCGGCGGTGTCGATGCGGGTTTCAGGCTTGTGGGCCTTGCGTTCCCGCGACTCGCGGTAGTACCAGAGGCCGGAATGCAGCCAGAAGAATGCGAACACGCCGATCAGCAGGGCAATCATGAGTTTGGTTACGACATAGACCTGCGGGTACTTGTCGAAATCATGCGGGTTGGCATGCGGGGCAAAAGTCTTGAAGCCTTCGGTAGCCGGAGGAATGCCCGGCTTCTTGCCGTCATGGCACTTCTGGCAGGTCTTCATCCGGTTGTCCGGATGGACCTTCGATTTTGGATCATCCACCGCCTTGATGCCATGGCTGTCATGGCAATCAACGCATTTCGCGGTGTAGGCGTAGCCCAGCGTGTTGACCTGGCCGTGGTAGGTGTCGGAGTAGCTGGCGATTTCTTCCTTGTGGCAGTTGCCGCAGGTCTGAACGTTGGCGAGCTTGAAGGCCTCGGTGGAGGTGTTGGTGACGCTGTGGGCGCTGTGGCAGTCGGTGCAGACGGCTGCCTTGATGTTGCCCTTGTCGATCACTTCTTCGCCGTGGATGGAGGCGCCATAGCTCTCAAACTGATCTTCGTGGCACTTGGCGCCACAGGTCTCGGGAATGGTTTGGTGCCAGGCAGTACGCCGCTCACTGCCCTTGGGCGGCACGTTGAATTCGTGCGAGGTGTGGCAGTCGTCACAGTTGGCTTTGGGATGACCCGGATTGTCCTTGTTATCCTGGGCATGGAAGGAGGCTTTGTAGGCCTCGATATTCTTGGCGACGACTTCGAGGCGCGGTTTGTCCTTCGCGCTACCATCCTGCTGCGCCTTGTCCCACAGTGCCTGATGACAGTTCACGCAGTTGGCCTTGGGTGCGCTTTTGTCGAGCTTGTGGTTCTTCTGGGCATCGACGACATTCTGGTGACAGTCGACGCACTGTATCCCCGCATGTACGCTCTTGGTGAACTTGCGCGGGTCGACACGGCGTAGTTCGCGCTCATCCGCCTCGCCATCGATGATGGCCGGTACCTTGATCTTCTCCTGCTTCACGTCATGACACTTGAGGCAGGATTCCTTGTCGAGTTTGGCGGCAAGGGCGGGGACTGTCGCACCAACAGCGAACAGCGCCAAACAGGCGAGAATGTATTTGCGCATGGGAACTCTTCAGGGCAGGTGTTGCAGCGAAGCACCCCGGCCGCAGCCGGGGAAGTCTCTTCAAACGAAAGGGCTCAGTGCGAGAGGATCCACTTGGCCAGGTTGCTCAATGCCTTCTGGTCCTTGGTGTCGATGATCTTGTGATCCTCTTCCGTGCCGTCATCAAGCTTGACCTTTTTGCCGGCGGTCATGTGCTTGATCAGTTCCTGCTCGGCATTGGCCTTGCCCTTGTATTCCTTGGCGGTCTTCTTGAGGGAGGGACCCTTCTTGTTCTTCTCCGGGTTGTGGCACTTGCCGCACTCGTTCTGCTTGAACAGCAACTTGGCGCCATCCTCGTCCACCTGAGCAGATGCGGAAACGGAAAAAGCCAGACCGGCCGATGCAAAGGCGATCATCAGGGAGCGGGACAGGGAAATCTGGGACATAGTGTTCTCCGGACAGAGTGGATTGAAATTAACCGCGATTGATACAACAAGTACGACGAAAACAAATTGACGCGCATCAAGTTGCCGAGGTTGTCATCATGTTCAAATGAAAAGATGACAATGGAGAACGACGTACCCTGCCGTTTTCGGCTGACAAGGGAAGCGCTGAAGTCAATGCTGTCATTGGCTTTTTTACTTCTTGCCTTGCCATCGACAGGGTATGCCGCCGACCCGCGCGAGACCGTCCGAGCGGTCTGCGCCGTTTGCCATGGCGCGGATGGCAACAGCGCCGATCCCCAGTATCCCAAGCTCGCCGGCATGGATCAGGAATACCTGATGCGGCAGCTCAAGGCCTTCACCTCGGGCAAGCGCCGCGAGGAGACCATGTCGGGCATCATCGCCGGCATCGATCCGAATGATTTTTCCGGACTTGCAGCCTACTATGGCAAGCTGACGCCGGCCCCCGGCAAGGTGAATGACCCGCAACTTGCCGCTGCGGGCAAGACGATTTACGACGATGGCAATACCGAGAGTGGCGTACCGGCCTGCGCCGGCTGCCACCAGCCCAACGGCAAGGGCAACGCACGCTTTCCCCGCCTGGCCGGCCAGCATCAGACTTACATCCTCAAGCAACTGGCCGATTACAAGAGCGGACGGCGCGCGACCGACCCCCTGATGACCACGGTCGGAAAACGCTTGAGCGCCGAAGAGGCGAAGGCGCTCGCCGAGTACATAGCCGGCTTGTGAAGGAGATGATGGTGATTCGATGCTTTTCCACTTTCTTGCTTGCCGTCTTCGGCTGCACGTTGGCCTTGGCCGACCCCCAATGGAACGCCAACTATCCCGAAAAAAGCGAGGCACTCGCGCTTCTCGGCGATGTGGCGCGGGGTGAGGCGGCGTTCGTCATCTGTCAGGGCTGCCACCGCGTCGGCGCGCTGGGCCGGGCCGATGGCAG
>CAJBAP010000065.1 GCA_903950295.1 uncultured Rhodocyclaceae bacterium | reverse complement strand
GAGGGCGACGACGGCCCGAAGACCGAAACCGCTGCAGATGGTGGCTCACGTCCCTTTGTCAGTCTGACGCAACGGGCAGTGCCACTCCTGACCATGCTGGAAGAGTCGCTGGGCGAAAAGAAACCTGTTGTTTGGGGTGTCTGAAAGACCCGCTCAAAAAAACTCGATTTCGCCGCCGGAATCCCTGATTTCCTGCATGCGCACGGTCCTGTATTCGTTGAGCGCATCTTCGACGGTTGCGCCGGCCAGCACCGCCTCGAACATGGCCAACTCTTCGGCCATGGTGAACTTCGAGCGAATCTTCTCCTGCAGACCAACCCACTCGTAGGGGTTGTAGAGCTTCGCTTTGTCGCCCACCACATCGGACAAGGAGCCGAGGCTGTGGCAGACGTGAGCGAGGCGTTGCACCAGTTTGTCGTAGAACTGGAAGGCGATGATGGCGTGATGCACCTTGTCCGACACCAGACCGATGCCGCTGGCGAGTTGCGCCTTGGCTGTCGCAACCTCGTCTGTGTCCGGCAGATCGGCGACCGATTCCTGGACCATGCGCATCAGGCCGGCCATCGAGGTGAAGGTGTCGGTGAGTACGTCGACCGAGGTGTTCGAGTCGCGCATTGCCGCTTCGACCTGGCCGGCAGCCAGCTCCAGCATCAGCACGGTTTCGCGTACCTGGCTCCAGTCAAGATCGGGCGAATTCGCCCGCGTGCCACGCTCTACCTGATTCATGATGCCTCTCCAAGCGAAAGATTTACGCCATGTTAGCCGAATCAGTCAGCCAAAGCGTGGTCTTGCTCAGTGTGTGGCCGGTTCGTCCCGTCCGATGAATGAAATGGGGAAAACCGCTTCCGGGCCGGCGCCATGACTGGGCATGTTTTGATAGTCGGGCATCTGCTCAGTAGCAATGCCGGCGGCTTTGACCAGCTTCTGGATCAGTACCTGGATCTGATCGGAGAACCAGCCCTCCTCGCAGCGTGTTGGCATGAAGCGCAGTTCGCGCACGCTGTCGGGAATTTCCTCGGCCGGGATAATTTCGTTGGCGGCGTAGGCCGCCGAAAAAAACGGCCCGGCGATGAAGCGTAGCCGCAATTCACCGTCGTCGTCGTTATCAAGGATGAAGATGCGCGCGCCTTCGGCGGTTTCCTCGTCATCACCGAAGACCGGCATGGCGGCAAAAGCCGATTGTTTATTTTGTCGGACATGGACGACGGCGGCAGAGAAGGAAAGGCGGCCGTCATTTTCTTGGGTGGCTTGGGTGTCGGTCATGGGGGGCTTTCGACTTGGATTGACTTTCAGAGCAGCGGGGCGAGCCATTTCTCGGCTTCTTGAACCGAGTAGTTGGTGCGCCTTGCCCAATCTTCAAGCTGGTCACGCCCAATTTTTGTGACGGCGAAATAACGAGCCGCCGGGTGTGCGAAGTAGAAGCCGGAGACGGCGGCAGCAGGCAACATGGCGAAATTCTCGGTTAGCGTGATACCCGCGTTGGTACTGGGGTCGAGTAGTTCGAACAAGGCCTTCTTCGACGTGTGGTCGGGGCAGGCGGGATAGCCGGGCGCCGGACGAATGCCCTGGTATTTTTCAGCAATCAAGTCATCAAGCGCGAGCCCTTCATCGCGGCCGTAACCCCAGTCGTCGATACGCACGCGCTCGTGCAGCCATTCGGCGGCCGCCTCGGCGAGACGGTCGGCGAGCGACTTCAGCATGATCGCGTGGTAGTCGTCGTGGGCAGCCTCGAACTCTTTCAACTTGGCTTCGATGCCAATGCCGGCCGTAACGGCGAAGGCGCCGATGTAATCCGTGGCATTTGCCGTCCCGCCAGCGCCGACTTTTTCTTGAATGAAGTCGGCCAGGCACAGATTGGCTTTATCGCTCGGCCGCTCGTGCTGCTGACGCAGGCCGTGCCAGGTCATCAATACTTTCTCCCTGCTTTCGTCGGCATAGATTTCGATGTCGTCGCCGACACTGTTGGCGGGGAACAGGCCGAACACGGCATTCGCCACCAGCCATTGCTCCGCGATGATCTTCTCCAGCATCGCCTTGGCATCGGCAAACACGGAACGCGCCTGCTCGCCGACCTTGGCATCGTCGAGGAGCTGCGGGTAGCGGCCGGGCAGATCCCAGGTCTGGAAGAAGGGGCCCCAGTCGATGTAGCGAGCGAGCGTGGCGAGGTCGATCTTGCACAAGCTGCGGAGCCCAGGCCGGCGTGGTCGGGTTGGCAAATGAGCGGCGCTGTAGTCGAGCTTGGCATGATTGGCGCGAGCAGTGGCCAGCGTCACCATTTTCACGCCCTGCTTGGCAGCGTGTTGCTCGCGCACTTTCACATAGTCGGCGGCGATTTCTTCCATGTAGCCGGCAGCCTGGTCGATCGACAGCAGCTTGGTGACGACGCCGACGGCACGCGAGGCGTCGGGCACATAGACCACTGTGCCCTGGTAATTGGGAGCAATCTTGATGGCGGTATGGGCGCGGCTCGTCGTCGCGCCGCCGATCAGCAACGGTACCGTAAAGCCCTGCCGCTGCATCTCGCTGGCGACATGGCTCATCTCTTCCAGCGAGGGCGTGATCAGCCCCGACAAGCCCACCACATCGGCCGCGTGCTCCTTCGCGGCGGCGAGAATCTTGTCGGCCGCCACCATGACGCCGAGGTCGACGATCTCATAGCCATTGCAGGCCAGCACCACACCGACGATGTTCTTGCCGATGTCGTGTACGTCGCCCTTGACGGTGGCGAGAATGATCTTGCCCTTGGCTGCTGCGCCGGTGCGCAGCTTCTCGGCGTCGATATAGGGTACGAGGTGTGCAACCGCCTGTTTCATCACTCGTGCCGATTTCACCACCTGCGGCAGGAACATCTTGCCGGCGCCAAAGAGATCGCCGACGGCGTTCATGCCCGCCATCAGCGGCCCTTCGATGACGTGCAAGGGTGGCTTGCCAGCGGCGGCCAGCGCGGCGCGGCATTCTTCGGTGTCGGCGACGACGTATTCGGTGATGCCGCGCACCATCGCGTGTTCGAGGCGTTTCTCCACCGGCCATGCCCGCCAGGCGAGATCGACGACCTGTTCCTTGGCGCTGCCTTTGACCGAGGTGGCGAACTCGACCAGCGCGTCACCCGCGCCGGCTTTGCGGTTGAGGACGACATCCTCGACCTTCTCGCGTAGCACCGGGTCGAGCTGGTCATAGACGCCGAGCTGGCCGGCGTTGACGATGCCCATGGTGAGGCCAGCCTTGATGGCGTGATAGAGGAAAACGGTGTGGATTGCCTCGCGCACCACCTCGTTGCCACGGAAGCTGAAACTCACATTCGAGATGCCGCCGGAGATATTGGCGTGCGGCAGGTTGGCGCGTATCCAGCGACAGGCTTCGATGAAATCGACGGCGTAGTTGTCATGCTCGGGAATGCCGGTGGCGATGGCGAAGACGTTGGGGTCGAAGATGATGTCGGCGGCGGGGAAGTCGTCGGCCACCAGCAGATCGTAGGCGCGCTTGCAGATGTCGATCTTGCGCTGGTAGGTATCGGCCTGGCCGGCTGTGTCGAAGGCCATGACAATCACGGCCGCGCCGAGGCGACGCGCCAGTCGCGCCTGCGAAATGAATTTCTCTTCGCCTTCCTTCATCGAGATCGAGTTGACGATGCCCTTGCCCTGCACGCATTTCAGGCCGGCTTCGATCACCTCCCACTTCGACGAGTCGAGCATGATTGGCACTTTGGAAATGTCCGGTTCGCTGGCGATGAGGTTGCAGAAGCGCACCATCGCGGCTTGCGAGTCGAGCATCGCCTCGTCCATGTTGATGTCGATGATCTGTGCGCCGTTCTCGACCTGCTGGCGCGCGACGACCAGCGCATCGTCGAGACGGCCTTCCAGAATCATCTTGGCGAAGGCGCGCGAACCGGTGACGTTGGTGCGTTCGCCCACGTTGACGAACAGCGAGTCGGCGCCGATGTTGCAAGGTTCGAGTCCGGCCAATCGCAAAGAAAAGTCGGCGCTGGCGGGACGGCGCGGGGTGATGTTCTTGAGCGCATCGGCGATGGCGCGGATGTGATCGGGCGAAGTACCGCAGCAGCCGCCGGCGATATTGAGCAGGCCATCCTGCGCCCACTGTGCCATCTCGTCGGCCAGCATTTGTGGTGTCTCGTCGTAACCACCAAAGGCGTTGGGCAAGCCGGCGTTTGGGTGCGCCGAGACAAAACAGTCGGCGACGCGGCCGATGTCCTCGACGTACTGGCGCAATTCTTTCGCACCGAGTGCGCAGTTGAGGCCGAAGGACAGCGGGCGTGAGTGGCGCAGGGAGTTCCAGAACGCTTCTGCCGTTTGGCCCGAGAGCGTGCGTCCCGAAGCGTCGGTGATCGTGCCCGAGATCATGATCGGCCAACGGCGGCCCATCTGATCGAAGAAGGTTTCTATGGCGAACAGGGCCGCCTTGGCATTGAGCGTGTCGAAAATGGTTTCGACCAGCAGGATGTCGGCGCCACCTTCGACGAGTCCGCGTGCGGCGTCAATGTAATCGGCCACCAGCCCATCGAACGTGACGTTGCGAAAGCCCGGGTCATTGACGTCGGGCGAGAGCGAGCAGGTGCGCGAAGTCGGCCCGAGCACCCCGGCGACAAAGCGCGGTTTCTCGGGCGTGGAAAACTTGTCGGCTACTTCACGCGCCAGGCGCGCGCCGGCGACATTCAACTCGTAGGCGAGGTCTTCCAGTCCATACTCGGCCTGCGAGACGCGTGTGGCGTTGAAGGTGTTGGTTTCGAGAATGTCGGCACCGGCTGCCAGATATTCGGCATGGATGCCGCCGATCACATCCGGACGCGTCAGGCAGAGGAGATCGTTGTTGCCCTTGAGATCCTTCGCGTGCTGCGCAAAACGGTCGCCACGGTAATCGGCTTCGCCGAGATTGTGACGCTGAACCATGGTGCCCATGGCGCCGTCGAGGATGAGGATGCGCTGCGCGAGAAGCTCGCGTAGCTCGCTGGAACGGTCGGATTGCATGGGCGATGGAACTGATTGAAAAGGAGGGAAATTTTAGCATGCAGCCTATATTTACTTGATTTATGCTTGGATTAGCATTACTGTTTCAGTGCTCCGCAAGGACAACCCAGGAGAAAACAACATGGAACATCTGACGCCCAAAGAGACCGCCCAGTTTTTGCACGACAATCCCAAGGCGCTGTTCGTCGATTGCCGCAGCGAAATGGAATTCTTGTTTGTTGGCCACCCTGCCGGTGCGCTGCACGTGGCATGGAACGATGGCCCGGACTGGGACATCAATCCGCACTTCGTCGGCGAAGTGAAGAAATTTGCCGGGCATGCCCACGACCGGCCGGTGGTACTGATCTGCCGCAGCGGCAACCGTTCGATCGACGCTGGTAACGCGCTCGAAGTAGCCGGTTTCACGCGCGTCTATAACGTGCTGCATGGCTTCGAGGGCGAACTCAACGACCACCATCACCGTGGTTCGGAAAACGGCTGGCGCTTCGAAGGGTTGCCGTGGGAGCAGTGCTGAGTTAGGCGCCGCTTGGTGGCGCTGCTAATATCGCGCCATGCGCCTGCCAAGCTTTTCCCCGCTCCTTGCCGCCCTGCGTGACCCGAAACGCTGGCGGCGGTGGGGCATCGAAGCCCTCATCCTCGTTGCCATGGTTATCGCCATCGGCGTCTGGCAAAACCGCGGATTGCCCGAGGGCGCGGCCCCCCCGTTGGCGGGAGTACGCAACGACGGGGTCGCGACCTCTCTGGCTGAAATACAAAAAGTCGGTGCAGCCTCTTCGGGCCGCTTCCGGCCTGACGGCCTCCCTGCTGGCGGGACGGCGACCCTGGTGGTTTTCTGGGCCACATGGTGTCCCGTATGCAAGGCCGAGGAAGACAACATCAGTGCCGTTGCCGCCGATTGGCCGGTCGTTTCGGTGGCGATGCAATCGGGCGATGTCGTCGCGGTGACAAAACACCTCAAGGAACGCAAGCTGGATCTGCGTGCCATTGTCGATGAGGACGGCAGTATTGCTGCCGACTGGCGGGTGCGCGGTGTGCCCGCTCACTTCATCATTGACCCGGCCGGAAATATTCGGTTCAGAGTCGTCGGTTACGCGACGACTCTGGGTCTGCGGCTGCGGCTGTGGTGGGCACAAGAGTTTCCAGCGTGAGTCACCCGCCACTTCGCCTGGCGTGGATGGTTTGGGGATTCGGCGCCTTGTTCTATCTGTTCGCCTTCTACCAGCGCGTCGCGCCTGCCGTGATGACGGATGCGTTGATGGCCGAATTTGCCATCGGCGGCGCTGCGCTGGGCAATCTGTCCGCTTTCTATTTCTACGCCTACGTGGCGATGCAGATTCCGACGGGTGTGATGGCCGACCGCTGGGGGCCGCGCCGTGTCCTGGCCGGTGGTGCCGGCGTAGCAGCGGTCGGTAGCCTGCTGTTTGCTTTTGCGCCGAGTTTTGGCTGGGCGGGGATGGGCCGTTTGCTGGTGGGCGCATCGGTGGCGGTGGCCTTCGTGTCGACGCTCAAACTCGCCAGCCACTGGTTTCCGCCGCAGAAGTATGCGCTCGCCTCGGGCATGGCCTTGTTCTTCGGTGTGGTGGGCGGGGTGATGGCAGGCGTGCCGCTGCGCCTGCTGGTCGAGAACTTTGGCTGGCGCGGGGTGATGGGAAGCGCGGGAGTGTTCGCAGCATTGCTATGCGCGGCGGTTTGGCTGTTTGTGCGCGACGATCCGGCTGAGCGCGGCTATCTGAGTCATCATCAAGGTGCAGGCAAACAGCACGGCCATACGCCAATTCTCACCGGTCTCATCGAGGTGCTGTCCTACCGCAACAGCTGGCTATTGATGCTGGCACCCATTGGATTTTCCGGCGCGGTGCTGACGTTCGGTGGACTCTGGGGCGTGCCCTGGCTCAAGCAAGTGCATGGGCTGGAGCCCAAGGCGGCGGCGGCGGTGACATCGGTATTGCTGGTGGCCTGGGCCTTGGGTGGGCCGCTGCTGGGAAACTGGTCCGAGCACATGGGGCGGCGCAAGCGCTTGTATTTTGGCAGCGGTTTGATTGCGCTGGCGGGTTGGGCCGGAGTGATCTACCTTGCGCCACCATTGTGGCTGATGATCGTGCTGCTGGCGATTACCGGTTTCGCTTCGGGCAACATCATCATCGGTTTTGCCTGGGCAAAAGAATCACTGCCGCTGCGGCTGATGGGTACGGCCTCGGGGGTGGTCAATATGGGGCCGTTGCTGGGCGGCGT
>CAJBAP010000064.1 GCA_903950295.1 uncultured Rhodocyclaceae bacterium | reverse complement strand
GGCCGGTGTCGCGTTTGGAGAGTTCCAGCGCCAGCTTGACGCGCTGGGCTTCGCCACCGGAAAGCGTCGTTGCGCTCTGCCCGAGCTGGATGTAGGTGAGGCCGACGTCGATCAGGGTTTGCAACTTGCGCGCCACGACCGGCACGGCGGAGAAAAACGCGTGCGCCTGCTCGACCGTCATCTGCAAGACTTCGTAGATGGTTTTGCCCTTGTAACGGACTTCGAGGGTTTCGCGGTTATAGCGTTTGCCATGGCAGACATCGCAGGGAACGAAGATGTCTGGCAGGAAGTGCATTTCGACCTTGATCATCCCATCGCCCTGGCAGGCTTCGCAGCGGCCGCCTTTGACGTTGAACGAAAAGCGTCCCGGGCCGTAGCCACGCTCACGTGATTGCGGCACGCCGGCAAAAAGATCGCGGATCGGTGTGAGCAGGCCGGTATAAGTCGCCGGGTTGGAGCGCGGCGTGCGGCCGATGGGGCTTTGGTCAACATTGATGACCTTATCGAAGAATTCGAGGCCCTGAATTTCTGCGTGCGCCGCTGGTTCCAACGCCGAGCCATAAAGGTGGCGCGCCGTGGCAGCATAAAGCGTGTCGTTGATCAACGTGCTCTTGCCCGAGCCCGAAACGCCGGTGATACAAGTCAGCAAACCAACGGGGATATTGAGATCGACATGCTTCAGGTTGTTGCCGGTGGCGCCGAAAATTTTGAGGCCACGTGCCGGATTGGGCGGCGTGCGCTTTGCGGGTATGGCGATTTTCTTGCGGCCGGAGAGATAAGCACCAGTCAATGAATCCGGGTGGGCCACGACTTCGGCCGGCGTGCCTTGGGCAACGATGTAGCCACCATGCTCGCCGGCACCCGGCCCCATGTCGACAACGTAATCAGCGGACTCGATGGCTTCCTGGTCATGCTCAACCACGATGACCGTGTTGCCGATGTCGCGCAGGTTGGCCAGGGTTTCGAGCAGGCGCGTATTGTCGCGCTGGTGCAGGCCGATGCTGGGTTCGTCGAGCACATACATCACGCCGGTGAGGCCCGAGCCAATCTGCGAGGCGAGGCGAATGCGCTGCGCCTCGCCGCCAGAGAGTGATTCGGCCGAACGATCGAGCGACAGGTAATCAAGGCCGACGTTGATTAGAAAGCTGAGTCGCGCGGTGATTTCCTTGACGATCTTTTCGGCCACCTGGGCCTTGTGTCCTGTCATTTGCAGCAGGTTGAAGAAATCGCGGCACTCGATCAGGGAAAGGTGGCTGACCGCTGTGATTGTGCGGTCACCGATGAGGACATGGCGTGCCTCCTGCCGAAGGCGCGCACCGCCACAATCGGGGCAAGTCTTGTTGTTGAGATATTTGGCGAGTTCCTCGCGCACCATCATGCTGTCGGTTTCGCGGTAACGGCGTTCGAGGTTGGGGATGATGCCTTCGAAGCTGTGGCTCTTTTCGACTCGCGCACCCTTCTCGTTGAGATACTTGAAGCGGATCTGTTCCTTGCCGGAGCCATGCAGCACGATCTGGCGCGTGTTGTCCGGCAACTGTTCGAACACGACCTCCGTGTCGAAGCCATAGTGGCTGGCCAGCGATTCGAGCATCTGGAAATAAAACTGGTTGCGCTTGTCCCAACCCTTGATGGCACCGGCGGCAAGACTGAGATGCGGGAAGGCAACGATACGCGCCGGGTCGAAGAACTGAATCTGCCCAAGACCATCGCATTCCGGGCAGGCACCCATCGGGTTGTTGAACGAGAACAGGCGCGGTTCGAGTTCCTGCAAGGCGTAGCCGCATTGGTTGCAGGCAAACTTCGAGGAGAACAGGTGCTCCTCACCGGTATCCATCTCGACCGCCAGCGCGCGGCCTTCGGCGTGCGTCAGTGCCGTTTCGAAAGATTCGGCCAGGCGCTGGCGCACATCCGGGCGCACCTTGAGGCGGTCGATGACGACATCTACCGTGTGTTTCTGGCTCTTTGTCAGCTTGGGCAAAGCATCGATGTCATGCACCTTGCCATCGACACGCAGACGCACGAAACCCTGTGCTTTCAACTCGGCAAACAGGTCGTGTTGCTCGCCCTTGCGGTTCGCCACCACGGGCGCGAGGATCATCAACTTGGTGTCTTCGGGCAGCGCCAGCACGTGGTCGACCATTTGCGAAACGCTCATCGCCGCCAGTGGTTGGCCATGCTCGGGGCAGTGCGGCGTACCGGCACGGGCGAACAGCAGGCGCAGGTAATCGTGAATTTCGGTAACGGTACCAACAGTGGAGCGCGGATTGTGGCTGGTTGCCTTCTGCTCGATGGAGATGGCGGGCGACAAGCCTTCGATCAGGTCGACATCCGGCTTCTCCATCAATTGCAGGAACTGCCGGGCGTAGGCCGAAAGCGACTCGACGTAGCGGCGCTGACCCTCGGCATAAAGCGTGTCAAATGCCAGCGACGACTTGCCAGAGCCGGACAGACCGGTAATCACCGTCAGTTGGTTGCGCGGCAGGTCGAGCGCGATATTTTTGAGATTGTGCGTGCGGGCGCCGCGAATCTTGATGAAGTCCATGCGGGGAAATAAGAAAGTAATGAGGCTGCTGGCGCGTAATGGCGACCTGATAATATACGCGCCCACTCGTGCCATTGTCCGCTAAAGACATTCCCAGCGTGCTTTCCCCCGCGCATTCCCCAACGATTGATCCCATGACCCCCGCCGAACGGCGCACGGGCAGCGTGCTCGCCGCGATTTTCGGTTTGCGCATGCTTGGCCTGTTTCTCGTGCTGCCGGTGTTTTCCGTGCTGGCTGCCCAACTGCCGGGGGGCGACGATGTCATGCTGGTCGGCCTGGCGCTGGGTGCCTATGGACTGACGCAGGCGTTTTTCCAGATTCCCTTCGGTCTCGCTTCCGACCGCTGGGGGCGCAAGCCTGTCATCGTCGCCGGCTTGCTGCTGTTTGCTGCTGGCAGCTTTATTGCGGCGACGGCACCGGATATCCACACGATGATCATCGGCCGGATTCTCCAAGGGGCCGGAGCAATCTCCGCCGCCGTAACGGCACTGGCCGCCGATCTCACGCGCGAGCAACATCGCACCAAGGTGATGGCAATGATCGGCGCGTCCATCGGGCTGGTGTTTGCACTGTCATTGGTCATTGCGCCACCGCTGGCGGCGGCCATCGGGTTGTCCGGGTTGTTCGTCCTGACCGGCATGCTGGCACTCGGTGCCATAGTTCTGCTGTTTACTGCCGTCCCGCCAGCGCCGACTTTTTCGCCGCAAGCACGCGCACCCTTTTCCTCCGTGCTGCTCGATGCCAAACTGGCGCGGCTCAATTTTGGTGTCTTCACCCTGCACCTGATGCAAACCGCGCTCTGGGTCGTCGTGCCGCTAACGCTGGTCTCCAATGGCTTGCCGGGCGCCGAACACTGGAAGGTTTATCTGCCAGCAGTGCTGCTTTCGTTTGCCGTCATGGTGCCGGCCATCATCGCAGCCGAGCGGCACGGCAAGGTCAGGCCAATATATGCCAGCGCGGTTGCACTGCTGGTATTGGTGCAAGTGGGGTTGGCCTTGTTTGGTGGCGGCTTGTGGGGGACGGGGCTCTGGTTGTTGTTGTTCTTCGTCGCCTTCAACATTCTCGAAGCGCTGCAGCCCTCGCTGATTTCACGCATCGCACCATCAGCCTCGAAAGGCGCGGCATTGGGGATTTACAATACGACCCAGTCGATTGGCCTGTTCCTCGGTGGGGTACTGGGGGGATGGCTGATGAAGAATTTCGGCGCAGCGGTCGTGCATACAGCATGCGCGGCAATCGGTATCATCTGGCTGATACTGGCGGTACGCCTGCAGGCGCCGCAACCCCGGCCAACAACGACAATCTAGGGAGGCAAGTACATGGCATCGGTGAATAAAGTAATTCTGGTTGGCAATCTGGGGAAGGATCCAGAAACCCGCTACATGCCCAACGGCGATCAGGTTACCAACGTGACCATCGCCACGTCCGAATCCTGGAAGGACAAGAGTTCCGGCGAGCAGAAAGAGGCTACCGAGTGGCACCGCGTGGTGTTCTTCCGCCGCCTGGCCGAAATCGCCGGTCAGTATCTGAAGAAGGGTTCGCAGGTCTATGTCGAAGGCTCGCTCAAGACGCGCAAGTGGCAAGACAAGGATGGCCAGGATCGCTATACCACCGAGATCGTCGCCGACGAAATGAAGATGCTTGGCAAGCGCGAGGGCATGGGGCAATCCAACGAAGCTCCTCCACGCGAAAGCAGCGGTGGCCGGCCGGCAGCACGGCCGCAGGCACCGGGTGCCCCAAGTTCGAACGGCGGGGCAAGCGGTGGTGGATTCGGCGACGTGGAAGACGACATCCCCTTCTAGCCCACGAGCATGAAGAAGCCGCGCCTGCGCCAACTGCGCGAGTATTCGCTGCGCGATCTGCTGGTCGTCGGCCTGCCACTGATCTTGATTGTTGTCGTGGGCTTCTGGTTGGCCTCCCGTTACATCCAGCCAGCACCGCCGAATACGCTGATTCTGGCGACCGGGGGCGAGGGGGGTGCGTACCAGCGTTTCGGCGCCGCTTACAAGGACGTACTGAAGCGCTATGGCATCGAGGTCATCGAACAGCCTTCGGCTGGTTCGACAGAAAACCTGGCACGGCTACGTAACCCGGACTACGTGATCGATGCGGCATTCATACAGGGTGGCACGGCGCGTGCGCAGGAAGATGATGCAATCGTTTCACTGGGCGGCTTGTACAACGAACCCCTGTGGATTTTTTATCGCGCCGACCTGGAGTCGGATGACAAGGCACTGACCCGCATCAGCGAACTGCGCGGGCGACGCATCGCCATCGGCAGCATGGGCAGCGGCACGCGCCATCTGGCCATGGAGTTGCTGTATGCGAATCGGCTCGATGACAGCAATGTGCGCCTGCTCGACCTCGGTGGCCTCGGGCTCGCGCAGGCGTTTGCTACACGCCGGACCGACGTGGCCTTCGTCGTCGGCCCCCCCGAATCGGCCTCAGTATGGACGCTGCTGCATACGCCCGGACTCAAACTGATGAGCCTTGCCCATGCCGAAGCCTACACGCGACGCTTCCCCCATTTGTCGAAGCTGATCCTGCCGCGTGGCTCGATCGACATGGCTACCGACCAGCCACCGCGCGATGTTCAGTTGCTCGCGTCAACCGCCACCCTGGCGGTACGCGAAGACACGCATCCCGCGCTGGTCGATCTACTGATGCAAGCCATGAGCGAGGTACACAGCGGGCCTGGGGTTTTTCAACGGCCAGGAGAGTTTCCCCGTGCGGCCAATACCGACTTTCCTCTCTCTCCCGAGGCTGCGCGTTATTACAAATCGGGTACACCGCTCCTGCAGCGCTATCTGCCCTTCTGGGCCGCAACGCTGGTGGATCGCATGGTAGTGATGCTGATCCCCTTGATCGCCCTGCTGATCCCGGTGCTCAAGATTGCACCGGGACTTTACAACTGGCGCATCAAATCACGCATCTACCAGCGTTACGGTGAGCTCAAGTTCATCGAGGCCGAGGTCGAGGCCGATCCGACGCGACAGACGCGTGCGGAATGGCTCAAACGCGTCGATGCCATCGAGCACGACGTCAATCGGCTGCCGATGCCACTGACTTTTTCCGACATGGTCTATACCCTGCGCGCACATATCGGCATGGTGCGCGAAGCCATCGAAAAGAAAACTACAGCCGCCTGATTTTTTCGAGCAAGGCGGTCGTCGAACGCTGATGGATGAAGGGGATGGAATGCACCTGCCCGCCCCAGCCAATCACCTCGGTCGCACCGACGATCTTGTCGACCGGCCAGTCGCCCCCCTTGACGAGGATGTCGGGTCGGCAATCGAGGATGCGTTGCAGTGGCGTTTCTTCATCGAACCAGGTGACGAGCGACACGCACTCGAGCGCAGCAAGTACCGCCATGCGGTCATCAAGCGCAT
>CAJBAP010000063.1 GCA_903950295.1 uncultured Rhodocyclaceae bacterium | reverse complement strand
CGCAAGCTGCACGACAGCATCCGCGAATTGGGTTACGACAAGGCGCTCGAAGATACGGCGCGGCAAATTCCCGATGCGCGCGAGCGCTTGACCTACATTGCCAAGATGACCGAGCAGGCCGCGTCGCGCGTCCTCAACGCTGTCGACATCGCCCAACCGGCGCAGAACGAACTGGAGCAGCGCACCAAGGCACTGGGTGCACGCTGGGACAAGATGTTCGCCAATCAACTCTCGGTCGACGAATTCAAGGCGCTGGCAGCCGACACGCGTGGCTTCTTTGCCGCAGCACCTACCGCCATCGGCGTCACGAACGCGCAGCTTACCGAGATCATGCTGGCGCAGGATTTTCAGGATCTGACCGGCCAGGTAATCAAGAAGGTTGTCGAGATGGTGCAGGGCTTCGAAACTCAATTGCTGCAGATGTTGATCGAAGCGATGCCGGAAGAGAAAAAGGCCGAGGCACCCGCCGGTTTGATGAATGGCCCGGTGATCAACGCCGCCGGTCGTGGCGACGTGGTGACCAGCCAGGCGCAGGTCGATGACCTGCTGGAAAGTTTGGGATTCTGATTCGATGCCGGGCATCGAAGGGAGAAAATGATGAGCGACTTTGCCGGAATGGAAGACCTGCTGCAGGACTTTTTGATCGAAGCCACCGACTTGCTGTCGAGCGTCGATAACAAGCTGGTCGATCTGGAAAAAAATCCGCAGGATCATGGCCTGCTAAACGATATCTTCCGCGGCTTTCACACCATCAAGGGTGGTGCCGGTTTTCTCAACGCCGCAGAGTTGGTGACGCTGTGCCACCTGACGGAAAACCTCTTCGACAAGTTGCGCAACGGCGAATTGACGTTGAGCAAGGAGATCATGGACAGCATCATGGCCGCCACCGGTACGGTGCGCGACATGTTTGGCCATCTCGAAAGTGGCTCGCAGCCGCCGGCCGCGGATGCCGCCCTGATCGCCAACCTCAAGGCTGCAATCGCCGGCCAGGTAGCAGCTCCACCCGCTGCCGCACCGGTTGCCGTGGCTGCCGCAGTTGCGCCTGTTGCTTCTACTACGCCAGCGACCAGTCCCGACTGGGATCAACTGTTTGGCGCCGTTGCCGGTACCCCTGCCGCTGCCGTCCCGCCAGCGCCGACTTCTGCTGAAGCAACCGCCGAACCGGGCATGCATACCCAGGTGGCGGGTCAGACGCCCGAGGCTGTCATCCAGCATGCTGTCGGCCGCCGTGCTGCTGACAAGCCGGGCACGATGTCTGCGCCGGCTGGCCGGCGTCCCGACGAAAAGAGTCGCGACAATTCGATTCGCGTCGACACCTCACGGCTCGACCAGGTCTTGAACCTTTCTGGCGAAATCGGCCTGACCAAGAACCGCCTGAATGCCCTGCGTAGCGACATCCTCAACGGTCGCTCCGACACCGACACGCTCCACGCCCTCGATCAGGCCGTCAGCCAGCTCGATCTGCTGGTATCCGACCTGCAGAACGCGGTGATGAAAACGCGCATGCAGCCGATCGGCCGCCTGTTCCAGAAATATCCGCGGATTGCCCGCGATCTGGCCCGCAACCTCGGCAAGGATGTCGAGCTGGCGCTGGTCGGCGAAGAGACCGAAATCGACAAGACCATGATCGAAGATCTTTCCGATCCGATCATCCACTTGATCCGCAATGCCGTCGACCATGGCGTCGAGGGACCGGAGGAGCGCCGTGCCAGCGGCAAGCCGGAAAAATCGCAAGTGCGCCTTGAAGCGCGCCAGGAAGGCGACCACATCGTCCTGATCGTCGCCGACGATGGCAAGGGCATGAACCCGGAGAAGCTGCGCGCCAAGGCGCTCGAGAAGGGCATCATCACCGACGAAGAAGCCAATACCATGGACGAGCGTCAGAGTCTGCATCTGGTGATGCTGCCTGGCTTCTCGACCAAGGACGTCGCCTCCGACGTGTCCGGCCGCGGCGTCGGCATGGATGTGGTCAAGACCAACATCCAGAAGCTCAACGGCAACATCGAGATCAAGTCGGTCATCGGCAAGGGCACCACCTTCGTCATCTCCCTGCCGCTTACGCTGGCGATCCTGCCGGTGCTGCTGGTGACGCTGGGCGATCAGCCCTTTGCCGTGCCGCTCTCGATGGTGCGCGAAATTCTGCCGATCCAGATCGACCAGGTGCAGGAAGTCGGCGGCCGCGCCACGATGGTGGTGCGCGGCGAAGTTATGCCGATCTACCCGATCGCCCATCTGCTGGGCTGGATGCCGGAGCAAGTACCGGAATATGGCGTCCTCATGCAAACCGGGGATATCGCTTTCATTCTTGCCATCGATGGCTTCATGGGCCGTGAAGATGCGGTCATCAAGTCGCTCGAAGGCTTCCGCCCGAAAGGTGTGGCCGGCGTCACCACGCTCTCCAACGGCCAGATCGTGCTGATCCTCGACATAAAAGAACTTCTCGCCGACATGGGCGAAAACCGCGGCGTGCCGCGTTCAACGCTCATCCCCGAGGCACGCGCGGCGGCGTGAAGCTTGAAATGAGCGGGACTGGCGCCGTCCCCATGTGGCGGCGGCCCGGTGATGCTGTCCCGCCAGCGCCGACTTTTTAGTGCGATTAATGTCATGAAAATCGCCGAGTTGCTCCAGTCGCTTTCAGACAACCAAGTCAAGTATGTGTTGGTCGGTGGGTTGGCCGTCCAGTTGCACGGCTTTCTACGTGCCACTTTCGACATTGATCTGGTCTTGGCGATGGACGATGTAAATCTGGTGCGCTTCATCGATGTTGCCAAAGACTACGGGTTGAAGCCCGGTATTCCCGTGCCGATCGAATCCCTCATGAATGCGGAGCAGATTGAT
>CAJBAP010000062.1 GCA_903950295.1 uncultured Rhodocyclaceae bacterium | reverse complement strand
GGCATCCTGGCGCCTTCGATATCCATCGGCGCCGGTCTCGGCAACAGCCTCGCCCCGCTATTGGCCGACCAGATCAGTACCGGCACGGTGCTGGTGCTGTGCGCCGCCGGCTTTCTGGCTGCCGTTACCCAGACACCGATCACCGCTTTCGTCATCGTCATGGAAATGGTCAGTGGCTACGGCGTGATCATCGACCTGATGATCGTCTCGCTTCTCGCCTCGGCGGTTTCGCGTGCCATCTGCCCCCCCCTGTATCGGACGCTGGCGCAACGCATCACCGGTCAGACAAATCGATAGCTTGTATCATTCGCCGCCATGATTCTCATCACCGGTGGTACTGGCTACATTGGTTCGCATGCCTGCGTCGTATTGATGCAGGCTGGGCACGATGTGCTCATCCTCGACAATCTGTGCAACAGTCGGGTGGATGTTCTTGAGCGCCTGACCACCATTTGCGCCCGGCGGCCAGAATTTGTCGAAGGTGACGTGCGCGATGCGGAGGTACTGGACGGCCTGTTTGCCAACCATCGCATCAGCGCGGTCATGCACTTTGCCGGTCTCAAGGCAGTTGGCGAATCGGTCGAAAAACCGCTGGAGTACTACGACAACAACGTGCATGGCACCCTGCAACTGCTGGCTGCGATGCGCCGGGCGCAGGTCAATACGTTCGTATTCTCATCTTCCGCAACGGTCTATGGCGATCCGGCCGAGCTGCCGATCCGCGAAGATTTTCCGCGCTCCGCCACCAATCCCTATGGCCGCAGCAAGCTCATCGTTGAAGATGTCCTCGCCGACCTGCAAGCAGCCGAACCGGATTGGCGTATCGCCCGCCTGCGCTATTTCAACCCCGTGGGTGCCCATGAATCGGGCTTGATCGGCGAAGATCCCAGCGGCATCCCCAACAATCTCATGCCCTTCATCGCCCAAGTCGCTGCCGGAAAGCGCGCCAGCCTCAATGTCTGGGGCAATGACTACCCAACGCCTGATGGCACCGGTGTACGCGACTACATTCACGTGGCGGATCTGGCTGAGGGACACGTCGCGGCGCTGAATTACCTGGAGCGCGTGGGTGGCATGCTCACCGTCAATCTTGGCACGGGCCGCGGCTATTCCGTTCTCGAGATGATCAAAGCCTTCGAGCGGGCAAGTGGCCATGCTGTTCCCTATAATGTCGCCGCACGTCGCCCCGGCGATATTGCCAGTTGCTGGGCCGATCCAGGCCTTGCGGCTCAACTCATCGGCTGGAAAGCCAGACGCGGGGTCGATCAAATGTGCGCCGATGCCTGGAAGTGGCAACAAAGCACTCAGACCTGAAGCTGATGCCGTCCCGCCAGCGCCGACTTTTTCTTATCTTTCGATGTTCACCCATGATAAATCCTGACACCAATCCGCAGCCGCAATACGAGTTCGCCGAGAAATACGATCCCGATCACGCGAAAAAGTATTTCGAGAAGCACAACACCGGCTTCTGGCGCCGCTTATCGACGTGGCGGGAGATCGGTATGGCGCGCCAGGCGCTCGTCCTGGCCGGACGCCCCAAGACGGTTCTTGACCTGCCCTGCGGTACTGGCCGCTTTTGGGGAATGCTGGCCGAGGAACCTGGACGAAAGATTTATGCGGCGGATAACAGCCAGGATATGGTTGATACCGGCATGCGCCTGCGTCCGCCTGAAGTGACGGCGCGTATCGAAAAAGCCTTTCAATGTTCCGCCTTTGCCACTGAACTGCCGGACAACTTTGCTGAGTGTGTGTTCTGCATACGCCTGTTACACCATATCCAGAAAAGCGCAGACCGGATCCTCATTCTGAAGGAGTTCGCCCGCATCAGTTCGGATACCGTCATCGTTTCCTTGTGGGTCGATGGCAACTTTCGGGCGTGGCGCCATCAACTCAAACAGGAGCGTAAAGCACGCGAACGTGGTGTAGAGGGCGACCGTGACCGTTTTCTTCTGAAACAAAGCGAGATTGAGAGTGAATTTGCTGCTGCAGGCTTGCAGGTTGTCGACCATGTGGATTTCCTCAAGCACTGGGACAAATGGCGCGCTTACGTTTTGCGGGTAAAAAAAGCCTGAAAGTCTCCGCGAGACGATACCCATGAAGGACTATCTGAACGAACGCTGGGGGCCGATTTTGGCTCATAACGGCTTGACCGATTTTGCCGCGCTTTGGCAGTTCAAGGCGGAATGGTTTGAAGAGCCGAACCACCGCCGTGGCGGTTGGAGCGGCGTCGCACGCTGCGAACTGGCGCTGCCGGACGGTGGGACCTGTGCCATTTTCATGAAGCGACAGGAAAACCACAGTGCGCGTATATGGACTCATCCGGTAAGGGGTGTCCCGACCTTTTATCGGGAGTTCCGCCAAATCATGCATTACCGGGATTGCGGCATTCCAACCCTCGACCCCGTGTATTTCTCGATGCACCGGGAAGGAAAAGATCACCGGGCCATCCTGATTACAGAGGAATTGACGGGGTTTGTCTCGATGGAGGATCGCGTCCAGGACTGGTTGAAGAATGGCGCCCCTCCCCGCAAGACGCGCCTGCGCTATCTGGAAACGATTGCGGACCTGATGCGGAACATGCATGCCAAGGGAATCCAGCACAACTGTTTTTTTCCAAAACATGTGTTCACTCGGGTAACTGCCGATGGCAACATCGAGGCCCGTATCATCGACTTGGAAAAATCCCGTTGGCGTCCGTCACGCACCGCAAGCGCCCTGCGCGACCTGTACACGCTGAATCACGACTCCCTCTGCTGGAGTTGTAGCGACCGCCTCTGGTTTTTCAAGACATACCTGCAGATAGATCACCTGACACCCTTCGCCAAATGGCTTTGGCATCGTATCGAAAAGCACTCGATCAAAAAGAAGCGTTATCAGCCGCCCGCTATCCGGTTGTCAGTAATGCTGAGGCAGCAATCCACCTTGGCTTGACCGAGCGTGCAACTGGCCTTCACTCTTTTCAAGTATTTCCCCTACGGCGGACTGCAGCGCGATTTCCTCCGTATCGCACTGGCGTGTCAGGCGCGCGGGCATGCCATCCGTGTCTATACGCTAGAGTGGCAGGGCGACGTGCCCGCCGACTTCGAGGTAGTTTTTGTCCCGGTTACAGCGCTGACCAATCATCGACGTTACGAAAAATTTGTCGAATGGGTGCAATTCGACTTGGCCCAGCGACCCGTTGCTCGGGTGGTCGGTTTCAACAAGATGCCGGGACTGGATGTCTATTACTCGGCTGATCCCTGTTATGAGGACAAGGCACGCACCCTGCGGAATCCGTTCTATCGTCTTTCCGGCCGTTACCGTCATTTCGCCGCCTTTGAGCGCGCGGTGTTCGGAACGGGTAGTCAAACGGAAATCCTGCTGATCTCCTCCTTGCAGCAACCGCTATTTGTTAAACATTACGGTACGTCGGCGGGCCGCTTTCACCTTCTGCCGCCGGGCATCGCTCCGGATCGGCGCGCACCGGCGAATGCGCCAGAAATCCGCCGCGATTTTCGCAATGAGTTTCGGTTGAGCGAGGACGATTTGCTACTCGTACAGATCGGTTCCGGTTTCAAAACAAAGGGCCTCGACCGAAGCCTGAAAGCACTGGCCAGTTTGCCATCAGCGCTGAAGGCGCGTACGCGCCTGATCGCCATCGGCCAGGACGATCAGCGCCCGTTCGAGCGGCAGATCCGCGTGCTCGGTTTGGAAAAACAGGTCAGCATTCTCAAGGGACGTGACGATATTCCGCGTTTTCTGCTCGGTGCGGATCTGTTGATTCATCCGGCGTACAGTGAGACTGCCGGTATGGTTCTTCTGGAGGCTGTTGTGGCGGGCTTGCCAGTGCTGACCACCGCGGCTTGCGGCTATGCGCATTACATCGAGGATGCCGATGCCGGCCGTGTGGTTTCTCTGCCTTTCGAGCAGGATGACCTTAACCGGACGTTGGCTGCCATGCTTGCCGACACGGCGGGACGGCGGCAATGGAGTGCCAACGGGCTGGACTTTGCAAAGCGTGCCGACATTTACAACCTGCCCGAACGGGCCGCAGACGTCATTTTGGGGGCGTCACCATGAGCAGTCGGGGAGGGGCATACCTCGATGAACCATTCCGGTCACTATGGGTCGATCGGGATCCATTCGCAGCGGCAGAGGCCTTGCAAGGCAATATTTTGCGCGAACTCGAAGGCCGCCGTACCCTGCGTACCGAAATTGCCGGTCGCGGATTTTTCGTCAAGATTCATCGTGGCGTCGGCTGGGGTGAAATTCTCAAGAATCTGCTTTCCGGGCGTCTGCCGGTACTCGGCGCAAGCAATGAATGGCAGGCACTGCGGCGCTTGACCGCGTTGGGTATCAATACCATGCGCGCCGTGGCGTTCGGCTCACGTGGCAGCAACCCCGCGCTGCAGTATTCCTTCATCATCACCGAAGAACTTGCTCCTACCGTCAGTCTTGAGGACTTCTGCCGCGATTGGCGGAAAAGCCCACCTGCCCCGGCGCTGAAGCGGGCACTCATCCGCCGGGTGGCAGAGATGACTCGACAGATGCATCGGGGTGGCGTTAATCATCGCGACTTATATATCTGCCACTTTCTATTGCATCTGCCTGCCGACACACAAACACCGCAACTGTCTCTGATCGACCTGCACCGTGCCCAGGTGCGCAAGCAAACGCCACGCCGCTGGCGTGACAAAGACTTGGCAGCCCTTCATTTTTCCAGTCTGGAGATCGGTCTGACTGCACGTGACCGCCTGCGTTTTCTTCGGGAATATTTCAATCGACCGCTACGTGAGACGCTGGATTCCGAAGCCTTGTTGCTCGCTCATCTGGGACAGGAGTCGGCGCGCCTGCAGGAGCGCTATCGGCGAAAATTTGCCCCTCCGGTGGAGGTGCGGGAGTGATGCCTCCCCTTCAAACAGCACAGACATTGCGCAACCTGGGCCGAGATCCGCCCGCGCCGTTCAGTATTGAACTTGACGATGGCCGATTGCTTACGGTGACCCACCTGCTGCGTACCCTCCCCGGCAAGCGACTTACTGGGGCCGCTGAACTTGATGGAAAGCCTGTGCTGGCCAAGCTGTTTATTGCGCAGCGTGGTAGCGGGCGCCACTGGGAGCGCGAGCGCCATGGTATCGAGGCATTGGTCGAGCACAATATCCCGACACCGCAACTGCTCTCGGCGGGCAAGCTGCGGAATGGCGGCCATTACGTGCTGACGGAGTTTCTCGATGGCGCGCTTAGCCTTGCCGAAATTCATGATGCCAATGCGCGGTTGGGACTTGCATTTTCGACACTCGGACGGATGCACGCCTGCGGCCTAGTTCAGGAAGATGCGCATCTGGGAAATTTTCTGCTGGGAAGAGACACGCTCTACGTCATCGATGGCGATGCGATCCTGGCTACATCGTCCAATCTGGAAGTGTTGAAAAACCTGGCGCTGTTGCTGGCGCAATTGCCACCGGTTTGGGAAGCGTCGGTGCGTAATGTCCTGCTCGCGGACTATCGAGTCGGCAATCCTGCGGTAGAGCTGGATGCTCCACAACTCGCAGTTGAAATTGCCAGTGCCAGAAAATTGCGCCTCGCGGACTATCTGAAAAAATGTTTGC
>CAJBAP010000061.1 GCA_903950295.1 uncultured Rhodocyclaceae bacterium | reverse complement strand
CTCATGGCTGAGCTTGATGTCGGCCACGGTGTAGCTCGGCATGCGCCGGAAGCGGTTGGCCTGGTCGTTGTCGTAGCGCTGACTGCCGACGTAATTGAGGTTGAAAGTCAGCCGCGTAACCGCCGTCGCCTGCCAGCCGACGTTAAGACCAATGCGATCCTAGGGTACCAGAGGCACATCATTGTCGGTGACGTCGACGCCGCCATAGATACCTTCGCGGAAACTGGCTTCGGTTCGGGTATAGCGCGCAGCCAGATCCACCGTTTTACCGATAGGCAACTTGCCCTCCAACTCCAGGCCGCGGCGCTGGGTTGGCGAAAGATTCACGTTGCTACCAACGGCGCCGGTGAGTCTATTGAAGTGAATCTCGTCATCGATATCCATGTCGAACAGCCCGGCGCGGAAGCTGGCGCCCTTGCCGTTCCACTGTATTCCCAGTTCACGGTCATGGGAATGTTGCGGTTTGAGCAGGGGTGCGCATGGGGCACGGTAGCAACGGTTTTCGTCGATATTGGCAACCCTGAAGCTTCTGCCAATACGGCCGTAGCCAGAGAAACCTGCGCCGAGATCCTTTAGCAGGGCCAATTCGTGTGCCGACAGATGATGCTCCTCCGATCTCTTGGGTAGGGGCGCCAGGCGCTCTTCCTGGTCTTGCTCCACGTTTTCGCGACGAGCGCCAAGGCTTAGGCGGGTACCGGAGTTAAGGTGTAACTCCTCGCGGAAATAGACAGCACGATTTTTTTGGTTGCCGACTTCCCGAGAGCTTGTATCAATCCACCCTGTATCTGTACCCTTACTATCATTCGTATAGGACCAGTCGCTCCAGTCCATGCCAATGGTTAGGCGACTATCCATGCTGGCCACTTGCGTCTTCCACAAGAGCCGGGGAGATACGGTGGTGACATCCACGCTCGTATCGCCCTGATTTGTGTAGGTTTGATTGACCCCGAGCCAATCTGTGTAGGTGCCAGTGCCGAATGTGCCCGCTGTTTTATTACGTTGTCCGGCGTCGAGGGCCAAGGTTACCTCGCCGAAGCGTTTTTCCCCGCGCAGGGAGAAAAACTCACTCCTGCTGTTCATGTAATCGTTCGGCGTTGCGGTGCCGCGTGGATCACTGGAAAGCTGCGCCTCGGTGCGGGTACCGGGAAGGCGCGACTTCTGGTCGTCGGCACTGACATTGAGGGCGATGAAATCATCCTTGCCGCCGAAGCGCAGTTCACCGCTCACGGTGTCCAACTCGGCACGGTTGTTCTCCCGGTAGTTATCGTTTTCATAGCGCTGTGCATTCAGGCTCAGGCCCCAGTTGCCGTTGCCGACTTGCATGCCGCCGCGCAGGTCGCGCAGGTTGTGGCTGCCCGCCAGGGCCGAGACGTTGCCGGTCAAGCCATCCTTGACGGGGGCGCGGGTGATGATGTTGATGGTGCCGCCAGTAGCGCCGCCGCCATACAGGACGGCGCCGGCGCCGCGAAGTATCTCGATGCGTTCGATTGAGTCGATCGGAATCGCCGAGAGACGGGCGGCGGCACTCTCGTTTTCAGAGATACGCTGGCCATTTAAAAGCACAAGGGTGTTTTGGTCACCGGTCATGCCGAAGCCACGCAGATCGAGCGGCGAATCAGGTACGCCGGAAAAGTTGATGCGGGTATGCACGCCACCAAGCTTGCCCAATACCTCTGAAACCGTCATTGCCGAGCTAGCGCGGATTTCGTCCGCAGTGATCACCTGG
>CAJBAP010000060.1 GCA_903950295.1 uncultured Rhodocyclaceae bacterium | reverse complement strand
CGTGTCGGTGGTAATGCCCGCCGCCTCATGGCGCATCAGCTGTTCTTTTTCGAGGAAGAGCAACTTGGGGGTTTCCTGTTCAGTCTCACGCCGCCACTTGTCGAAGGCCGCCAGCGAGGTGATCCCCGCAGGCACCAGAGCATCGAAGAACGCGAACACCAGTTCGTCATCGACCAGCACATCGGGGCGACGCGACTTGTGCTCAAGCTTTTCAATCTCCAGCTTGAGCTTCTGGTTGTGTTGGAGGAAGCGCCACTTGCGCACCCAATCCTCACCCACCTCGCCATTCACCAGCGCGCCGCGAATCAGGAGAGTGCGTGCCTCCTGCGGCGCCAGCGGCCCGTAACTGATGCGCCGCCGGGCGTGCAGCAGCAAGCCATGCAGCGTGATGCGCTCCCACGCCACCACTTGGCCAGCACTTTTTTCCCAGTGCGGCTCGAATACATGGCGACGGATCAAGTGCGCACCTACCTGCTCCAGCCATTCCGGCTCGATGCGTGCCACGCAGCGGGCGAACAGGCGCGAAGTCTCGACCAGTTCCGCCGCGATGATCCAGCGCCCCGCCTTCTTCACCAGCGACGAACCGGGATGGATGAAGAACTTGATGCCACGCGCGCCAAGGTAGTTCTGATCTTCCTCGTTCTTCAGACCGATATGACCGAGCAGGCCGGTGAGCAGCGCCTTGTGGATGGCCTCGTAGGAACCGGGCAGCTGATTCTCTTTCCAGCCGTGTTCGTGGCACAGCGTCATCAACTGCCCATGCACATCGCGCCACTCGCGCAGGCGCAGCCAGTTGATGAAGTTTTGCCGACACCATTGGCGCTGCTTGCTAGACGTCTCGTGCTTCCAGATTTCATCGGCAGCGTGCCACAACTTGAGATAGGAGAGGAACTCGGATTTCTCATCCTTCCACTTGGCGTGGGCCTGGTCAGCGGCTCCCGCCTGCTCCTGCGGCCGGTCACGCGGATCCTGCGTACCGAGCGCCGCAGCAATGATCAACACTTCCTTGAGGCAGCCCTGTTCGCGCGCGGCGAGAATCATGCGACCGATCTTCGGGTCAAGCGGCAACTTCGCCAACTCCTTGCCAACCGGCGTCAACTCCTTGCTCGTTTCGTCCAGCGCGCCCAACTCGGCGAGCAGGGTATAGCCGTCGGCGATCATGCGCGGTAGCGGTGCTTCGAGGAAAGGGAAGTTCTCGACGTCGCCGAGGTGCAAGGACTTCATGCGCAAAATCACGCCGGCCAGCGAAGAACGCAGGATTTCCGGCTCGGTATAGGGCGGGCGCTTGTTGAAATCGTCCTCGGCGTAAAGCCGGAAGCAGATGCCGGCCGACACGCGCCCGCAGCGGCCGGCACGTTGATTGGCCGCTGCGCGCGCGATGGCCTCGACCTGCAACTGTTCGACCTTGGTGCGGTGCGAGTAGCGCTTGACACGCGCCAATCCGGAATCGACGACATAGCGGATGCCCGGCACAGTCAGCGACGTTTCGGCCACGTTGGTCGCCAGCACCACGCGGCGGCCCTGGTGCGGCGCGAACACGCGCGATTGCTCCTGCGCCGTCTGCCGTGCGAACAGAGGCACTACTTCCAGGCCGGGTGGATGGTGTTTGCGCAGCGCCTCCGCCGCTTCGCGAATCTCGCGCTCGCCAGGCAGAAACACCAGAACGTCACCCGGCCCTTCGCGATGCGCCTCGCTGACCGCATCGACGATGGCGTCATTCAAGTCGCTGTCCTTCTTCTCGTCGAAGGGGCGGTAGCGCGTCTCGATGGGATACAAACGGCCGGAAACCTCGATGATCGGTGCGCCGTCGAAATGCTTGCTGAAGCGCTCTGCATCCAGCGTCGCCGAGGTAACGATCAACTTCAGGTCTTGCCGTCGCGCCAGCACTGATTTTAGATAGCCAAGGAGGAAATCAATGTTGAGCGAACGCTCGTGCGCCTCGTCGATGAGAATCGTGTCGTACTGGCGCAAGAGCGGATCGGTCTGCGTCTCGGCCAGCAGGATGCCGTCGGTCATCAGCTTGATGTAGGAGGTCGGTGTGGTCTTGTCGGTGAAGCGAATCTTGTAACCGACATAGCGGCCCAGCTCGGAATTCAGCTCCTGCGCAATGCGCGTCGCCGTGGCGCGCGCGGCAATGCGGCGCGGCTGGGTGTGGCCGATCAGGCCCTTGAGGCCGCGCCCGAGTTCGAGACAGATTTTCGGCAATTGCGTGGTCTTGCCCGAGCCGGTCTCGCCACAGATGACCACCACCTGATGTTTCGTGATCGCCGCGGCGATCTCGGCGCGGCGCAAATTGATCGGCAGCGCCTCGTCATACGCAAGCGCCGGTCGCGCGGCCCGGCGCGCTTCCGGATCGAACTTCATTGCGCCAGCCTCATTGTGCCAATTTATGAATGGTGAAGATGCCCAGCCCCGTCATCGCCAACGAGCCAAACAGGTGCAGACTCGCCGCGCCCACTGCCCAGCCATAGCGCGCGTTCTGGATCAGATGCACCACTTCGGCGGAAAAGGTCGAAAAGGTGGTGAGCGCACCAAGGAAACCGGTCACGAAGAAGAGTTTCAGTTCCGGCGACAGTTCAACGTTGATGTGAAATATCGCTACCGCCGCTCCGATCAGGTAACCACCGATCAGGTTGGCGGCCAGCGTACCCAGCGGGATGGCAACGAACACGGGGTTAAGCCAGAGCCCAAGGCCGTAGCGCAGCCAGGCGCCAAGGACGGCACCGATGCCGATGCCGACGGCCAGAAAAGCGGTTGCATTCATGGGTATCCATTCTACGTCGCGACGGTAGAATCGAGCTTTCCGCTCAGTCTTTTGCAGAACATGGCCGATTCAGAAACCAAAGAAATAAAAGCGGTCTCGAACTTCATCCGCAACATCATCGAGGCCGACCTCGCCGCCGGCAAATACGCCACTCGTACCTGGTCAGGCCAGCCTGGCCCCGCCGCCCAGCAAAAAGTCGGCGCTGGCGAGACGGCAAAGATAAGAACGCGCTTCCCCCCGGAACCCAACGGCTATCTGCACTTCGGCCATGCCAAGTCGATCTGCCTCAACTTTGGTCTCGCCCAGGACTACGGCGGCGTCTGCCACCTGCGCTTCGACGATACCAATCCGGAAAAAGAAGAGCAGGAATACGCCGACTCCATCATCGACGCCGTACATTGGTTGGGTTGGGATTGGAGCAAGAATCTCTACCAGGCCTCGAACTACTTCCAGTGGATGTATGAGTTTGCCGAGCAGCTAATCGAAGCCGGCCACGCCTATGTCGATTCGCAAAGCGCCGATGAGATGCGCGCCACCCGTGGCACGCTGACCGAAGCGGGCAAGGATTCGCCCTATCGCGGTCGCACGCCCGCCGAAAACCTCGACCTGTTCCGCCGCATGAAGGCCGGCGAATTTTCCGACGGCACGCACATCCTGCGCGCGAAAATTGACATGGCCAGCGGCAACGTCAATCTGCGCGACCCGGCGATCTACCGCATCCGCCATGCCGTGCACCACAATACCGGCAATGACTGGTGCATCTACCCGATGTACACCTACGCCCATCCGATCGAGGATGCGCTGGAGAACATCACCCACTCGATCTGCACCCTCGAGTTTGCCGATCAGCGTCCGTTCTACGACTGGCTGCTGGCGCGCCTGGCCGAGCTCGGCTGCGTGAATACCCCGCTGCCGCAACAGATCGAATTCGCCCGCCTCAATCTCACCTACGTCGTGCTTTCCAAGCGCAAGCTGATCCAGTTGGTCGATGAGAAGCATGTCGATGGCTGGGATGACCCGCGCCTGCCCACCCTTGTCGGTGCGCGCCGCCGTGGTTTCACGCCCGAGGGTTTCCGCCGCTTCGCCGAGATGATCGGCGTCACCAAGTCGGATTCTCTGATCGACATCGGCGTGCTGGAAGAGTGCATGCGCGAGCACTTGAACGAAACCGCACCGCGCCGCATCGCCGTGCTCGACCCGGTGAAGCTGGTCATCGACAATTACCCGGACGGACAGGAAGAGGAATGCCTCGCGCCCAACCACCCGCAAAAACCGGATTGGGGCAAGCGCCCAGTACCGTTCTCGAACGCATTGTGGATCGAGCGCGAGGACTTCGCCGAAACCCCGCCCAAGGGCTATTTCCGTCTCTTCCCTGGCAACAAGGTTCGCCTGCGCTACGGTTTCGTCATCGAATGCACCGGTTGCGACAAGGACGCGCAAGGCAAGGTCGTCGCCGTGCATTGCAACTACTTCGCCGATTCAAAATCTGGCACGCCGGGTGCAGACAGCTACAAGGTCAAGGGCAACATCCACTGGGTTTCGGCGCGGCATGCCTACGCGGCCGAAGTACGACTCTATGACCGCCTGTTTTCGGTACCCGATCCCGGTAATAAGCCAGGTGCTGAAGATGGTAATTTCCTCGCCGACATCAATCCGCACTCCAAGACCCTGATCTCTGCCCAGCTTGAGGCGGCCTTGCAGGATGCGCTACCGGAAGAGCGTTTCCAGTTCGAGCGCCATGGCTACTTTGTGGCCGACCGTGTCGACTCGCAGCCGGGCACGCCCGTGTTCAACCGCGCCGTCACGCTGAAGGATTCATGGAAGTGAAACCGCGCGGAAAATTCAGGGAACAACTCGCCACCGCCTGGCAACAGAACGATTCGCTGCTGTGCGTCGGACTCGACCCCGATCCGGCGAAGTTCCCCGCTCATCTGCAAGGCAAGTCGGATGCGATTTTCCAGTTCTGTGCGGCCATCGCCGACACCACCGCCGATCTCGCCTGCGCCTTCAAGCCACAGATCGCCTACTTCGCGGCCAATCGTGCCGAGGACCAGCTCGAAACACTGATCGCCCACATCCACGAAAAGCATCCCGGCGTGCCAGTGATCCTCGACGCCAAGCGCGGTGACATCGGCAGCACGGCGGAGCAATACGCCATCGAGGCTTTCGAACGTTACCAGGCCGATGCCGTCACGGTGAACCCTTACATGGGCCGCGATTCGGTGGAGCCTTGGCTCGCCTACCCGGACAAGGGCGTGATCCTGCTTTGTCGCACCTCCAACCCCGGCGGCAGCGATCTGCAATTTCAAAAAGTCGGCGCTGGCGGGACGGCATTATTCGAGCTTGTCGCTGAAATGGTTGCCAAAGACTGGAACCCGGATGGAAAATACGCCGGCCAATTGGGGCTTGTCGTCGGCGCCACCTTCCCCGGCGAGATCGCCAGGGTCAGAAAAATCGTTGGCGACCTGCCGCTGCTGGTGCCCGGCATCGGCGCCCAGGGCGGCGATATCGAGGCCACCGTCACGGCAGGCAAAACGACGGCCGGCACCGGATTGATGATCAACTCCTCACGCGCCATCCTTTACGCCAGCAAAGGTGAAGACTTCGCCGTCGCCGCGCGCCAGGTGGCGCAGGAAACCCGCGACGCGATCAATCGCTGGCGATAACTTGCAACGCTGTCCCTGAAGGAAAAGTCATGGTCACCAAGTCAGCCAAGCCCGTAGCCAAGCCAACGCCAAAACCGGCAACCGTTATCAAGGCACCGCGCCGCCCATCCCGCCCGACCCGCGCGCCACGGGCCACCAATGCGGGCGATATCGGCCCGATCGGTTCAGCCGACAAAATCGAAGCCTTCGCCGTTGGCCAGGCCACCGATGCGGCGCAGGAGGCGCGCCTGTCCGCGATGCGCGACATCATCTCCGGCACCGGCAAAGAAGAAGCGCGTGGCCTGCTGCGCGGCCTGATCAAGGAACAGCAACTGGTCATCGACCAGACCGGCATCAACCCCGACCACGAACTGGCGATTGGCTGGCGCGATGGCGGTTACCCCTACAAGAACCTGATGACGCGCAACAACTACGAGCGGCAGAAGTACCGCTTGCAAGTTGAACTGCTGAAGCTGCAAGCCTGGGTGAAGGAAACCGGGCAGCGCGTGGTGATTCTCTT
>CAJBAP010000059.1 GCA_903950295.1 uncultured Rhodocyclaceae bacterium | reverse complement strand
CAAAGTTGCCGTTGGCGGCATAAGCCCAACCATGTTTTGCACAAAACAAGCCAGACAGGCTGCTAGATCGTTGTCACGGCATCGCGCCCACGCGGCGAAGCGGTTAGACGCTGGACCAGTATGCCAAGCCACTCGTGCAGCGCTTGGGTACTCCCGGCGAGTGCATCGGCCTGTGGCCGGAACTGCATCAGCAGCGAAGGTGGTGACGAGCTGAAACCGGTTGGCGCTGGCAGAACCTCCAACCCCTGGCGCTCGAAAAGTTCAACGGCGCGGGGCAGGTGCCAGGCCTGGCTGATCAGTGCGATGCGTGTGATGCCCGCCTGCCGGAGCAGAGCTGCTGACCGGGTGGCGTTTTCGGCTGTGTCGCGGGAGGTGTTTTCAACCCAGGTCACTTGACCGTTGAAGTCCCGCTCAATCGACGCCTGCATGGCTTCAGCTTCCGGTTTGCCACCCGATGGAGCGCCGCCGGAAACGAGGATGGGCAGCCCGGATTCCCTCTGTAGATGTACGCCGTAACGGATACGCTCCAGGGTGGGCTGATTGACGGTATCGCCGCCGTATTCCGGCGCATCGTGATTGTTGCCCCCACTCAGGATTACGATGGCTTGGGCGCGGGAGAGCGCTTCCGGGGAGATAGGGGAATACCATTCCAGGCCACGCACCAGAGCACCGCCCACCACTGGCAAGGACAAGACGAGCATAAGTACCAAGGCTGCCAGGGAGATGCTGCGGCCGGTTTTTGGATGGCGGCGGGCAATCCATAGCCCCGCAATAGCCAACAGGATCAGACTGAAGGGCGGCAGGATTATTGCTGCCAGAAATTTCTTGAGTAAAAACGTGATCACTCTTCTTGAACTTATTCCCGTTACGCAACGAACCTGGCACCGCCGTCAATGGCGCTTCCAAAAGGTCGCTTACATTTATTGAGAAAGATGTCCCTGTCCCAATAAGCCTTCCTGCTGATGGTTTCCCAGTCTTCCATTTCAGATGTCAATGGCCGAATCGAAGGTGAGGACGTTAATCATGCACCAAGCGATAGATACAGGGTCATTGAGTTATCGTGGCAGGGTGTAAATCCGTAATGCTCATAGAACGCCTTGGCAGGCTCGCCCTTCGCATCGACGACCAGCGCGTACGCGGCCACGTGCTTGCGGGCCTCTAAACACCGCTCAACTGCGCACCCAATGAGCAGACGCCCCAGCCCACAACCGTGATGAGCCGAATGCACAGCCAAGCGCCCTAGACGAAAGCAAGGCACGGGATAGCGCGGCAGCTTTTGCTGTGCGCGCGCATCCAACTCGATGGCGTCGACCTGAGCGGCACTCAAACTGTAGTAGCCAAGTATGGTTTTTGGCGTGTTCGTGTCGACTAGTACGCGCACGACAGTGATGCCCTTCTTGCTCTGCTGAACGGCAAAACGCTGAAGATACTCGTCAAGCTCTTGAATACCCGAGGTGAAAGCCTGGCGGTCATGGCGGCGGGGATCAAGTAATTGCTCTTCAAGCACGTCTTACCCCGCGCGCGATGCTCATCGCATTTTGCAAAGCGGCATTGGGCGTGAATGCCCCGTTAAGTGCCGTCGTGAATGCTTGGAAGTCCTGAGCCGTCATCGTGATACGGGATTCCTTATCCAGCAGTTCGCGCGCTTTCTCTTTTGCTGCCGTGCGAACGAACGCAGCCATCGTGGTACCCATTAAGGCCGCCGCGCGAGAAACGATATCTTTTTCCTCAACATCCATCGTCAAATCAAATCGAGCAATAGCAGGCATGTCAATCTCCTAGAATATGCGATCAACATATTGTTGATTCAACTCATCAATTACCATACGGAAAGCCAAACAATACGGAAACATTACATATACGGTACTTTACCGTATTCAATGCCAACCAGCAAGTGTCACGAATTGCATTCCTCGCCGGAATGAAATTCGCAAAATAAACCTTTTCGCTCAATGGATGACCGCCATGATTGCTTGGCAGAACGGCGTGATGCCTTGGGAAAGTTGGCAGCCATGCTGGTCAGGCTGGAGGCCGGAGAGGCTTGGAACGCGATTCCCCTGGCACGCGATGCGGCATGATCTACTAACTGGCTACTAATAAAAAGTTAATTTAGTAGACATGGCTGGGGCTCATCATTAGACTACTAAACACCTACTAATAGACGTAAGGATTAGTAAATGCATATCCCTTTGACTCCGCCCGAAGTGTTCCCGATCTGGTCGAAGGCCGATCAGGAAACCCTTGGGAAAATTCTGGATGTCCGCTCGCCATTGGTGGGCGGGGATTATCTACATTGGGATCAGCTGCGGCACCGGCCGCCGCCCGATGGATTGACCACTGAGCAATGGTGGGCGGGGATTCGCTTCCCGCGCAATGCCATGATGAAGCCTTTGCCGCTGCTTGATAAGTCGGGGAAGCCGTTCGAATTCTGCCTGCCGGAAACGATCCTGATTGCACTGCATCATATCGACAAGGCCGCCTCTGGATCGATCAATACGCCGGCTGAAATCAACACCCCGGAAACGCGCGATCGCTACCTGGTGCATTCGTTGATCGAGGAGGCCATTACCTCCAGTCAGCTGGAGGGGGCAGCGACAACCCGGACGGTGGCCAAGACGATGCTGCGAGAAGGCAGGGCGCCGCGTGATCGTAGTGAGCGGATGATCTTCAACAATTACCAGGCGATGGAGCAGATTCGCGCTTGGCGAACCGAGCCCACCACCCCGGCAAGAATATTGGAACTTCACAGCCTGGTGACGGACGGAACGCTCGATGATCCCGCGGATGCGGGGAGGTTGCGCCAAGACAATGATATTGTGATTCAGGACCGGCGCGACAATACCCTGCTGCACCGGCCGCCGGACTTCCGTGAGTTGCCGGATCGTCTTGAGCGGCTATGCGCATTCGCCAATGCCGATGAAGCGGCAGAGCCTTTCGTGCATCCTGTCCTGCGAGCGATCCTGCTGCATTTCATGATCGGGTATGACCACCCGTTTGCGGATGGCAATGGCCGGACAGCGCGGGCGCTGTATTACTGGTCCATGGCCCGCAGCGGTTATTGGCTGATGGAGTTCCTGTCCATATCGCACTTCCTGCGCAAGGCACCAGGGCAGTATCTGCGCGCTTACCTGCATACCGAAACCGATGCTGGCGATACGACCTATTTCCTCATTCATCAGCTACAGGTCATCCGCCTGGCGATCAAGGAACTGCATGCCTACCTGCGCCGGACGGTGGCAGCCCAGAAAGAAACCGAGCACTTGCTTGCCGCTTCGAATCGGCTAAGCCATCGCCTCAATCATCGCCAGCTTGCGCTGATCACTGGCGCGCTGAAACATCCGGGCGAGCAATACCGGATCGAAGGGCATCAGCGCACGCATAACGTGGTGTATCAGACCGCCAGGACGGATCTGCTCGAGCTGGCGGACCTTGGGCTACTTACCAGGGAACTGCTGGGTCGTGCATACGTATTCACTGCACCGGCCGATATCCAGCAGCGGATCGCGGCCCTGGCCAGCTAGCATGATCAGGATAAAGACAGTTTTCGCCCCTGCAATTAAGCAAAATCTGGGTGTTTGTGCATATATGTTAATCATTATTGACATATTGTGATCTGGTGTTGATAATGATTACACCATGCCCAGTAAAGCACCCCTCGCATTCCCGTCTGAAGCGAAGTTATTTACCGATTTCGGTGAGCGGTTGCGCCTTGCCCGTCTGCGCCGCCGTTTAACGGCGGTAGTTGTGGCCGAGCGTGCCAATATTTCCCGACCGACGCTGGCTAAAGCCGAACGGGGGGACCCCTCAGTCACCTTGGGCACTTATTTGCGCATCCTCGCCATCTACGGACTGGAAAGCGATCTTTCCAGTGTGGCGGGGGATGATGTTCTAGGCCGCCGCCTTCAAGACTTGGCCTTGCCATCCCCGAGAAAGGTACGGAAATGAGCGAGTCGCTTGAAGTTTGGCTGGATTGCGACCTTTGCCCGATGCAGCGATTGGGTACGCTGGCCCATGACCGTGGTCAGGTACGCTTCCATTACGACAAGACCTGGCTGACACAGCAGGACATCGCCTTCGCCATCGATCCGCAACTGTCGCTTGACGCCGGGCCATTCTTTCCCAAACCTGAAGCGGGGAACTTCGGCATCTTTCTCGACTCGTCTCCGGATCGTTGGGGGCAAACACTGATGCGGCGCCGGGAAGCGCTACAGGCCAAGGACGAACAGCGGGTTGCCCGAACGCTCTATTCCTGGGAGTTTCTGCTTGGCGTACAGGACATCACCCGACAGGGGGCTCTGCGCTTTCGCTTCGCGGATAGCGAAACTTTCCTCGCTGATGAAGCACTGGCGGCTCCCCCGATAACGAATTTGGCAGAGCTAGCTACCATCGCCAAAGAACTGACGCGCAAGAATATCGATAATCTGGATCAGTTGAGGCGCTGGCTCTCTGTTCTAGTGGCCCCTGGTGCATCACTGGGTGGTGCAAGACCCAAAGCCAACTTTTGCGACAAGACCGGGGCGCTGTGGATTGCCAAATTTCCCTCCTCGGATGATCAACGTGATAGCGGTGCCTGGGAGGGCGTTACTTGGTGGCTGGCGCGGCAGGCCGGAATTGATATGCCACCGGCGCAGCTTGAGCGCTTAGGGCAGGGGGGGCACCACACATTTTGTGTCCAGCGCTTTGACCGTATCAGTGACGTTGATGGCAATCCGGGCAGGCGACGCTTTTACGCTTCAGCCATGACGTTATTAGGCAAGGATGTCAGCGAAGGCACCAGTTACCTGGAACTGGCGGAGTTTCTAGCCCGGCGCGGTGATCCGAACCATATTCACGCGGATCTGGAACAACTGTTTCGACGGGTGGTATTCAACGTTGCTGTCGGCAATCGGGACGACCACCTGCGAAATCATGGATTCATTCTGGGCAAACGTGGTTGGCGTCTTTCTCCGGCGTTCGATGTCAATCCGAGCATCGACAAGGCGACCCATGTTCTCAATATTGACGATGTCGACAACCGCGCATCCCTGGACACGGTTTTGGCAACTGCGGCGTTCTATCGTCTGACACCAAAAAGTGCCAAGGCGCTCATCGACGCAGTAGTCAATGTGGTGGTTGACTGGAGAGTTGTCGCCCGGCGAGCAAAGATAGCTGCCGCAGATATCGAGCTCTCAGCGAGTGCCTTTGCCGCACTTGAAAGGTAAGTCCTCGGGCCGCTCGCAGTCGGAGAACGTATAAGCCGTATCGGCGCAAATAAAGGCTGCAATGCCTTCGAGCGCGCGCAGTTCAGGCTGCTGGCGCCACCTGCGCGCAAATAGCGCAACTAAACGCGACAGCTCAGATGTGGCGGGCAGCACTAACCGTAGAAGAGGCGGGATACCGCAACGAACCGTACTATAATCAGTACCGTTATATATCTATTAGGTACTTATATGAATACCCTCACGGTTTCCGAACTGAAGCGTCGCGGCATGGCGGCCATTGAGGATGGCTTGCGTAGCGGTCCGGTGCATATCGTTAAGCGCAACAAGCCTGCGGCGGTGGTGTTGACCGAGGCTGACTACCAGCGTCTCGCGCATGGCCGGGTATCCACCTCTGGCGGTGTGACTGCCGTGCAATGGCTGTTGAATCAGCGTGTAGCTGGTAAGCGCAGCAAGGCGCAGATCGACGGTGCCCTCAAAGCCGAGCGGGACTGGTGATCGCGTTCTTCGATGCCAGCGCCCTGATCTACCTGATCGAAGGCGCGGAACCGTTCGCATCCGAGGTACGCAATGAGCTTGCGGCGGCAGCCAGGATTCACCCTGATCTTGGTGCTGCTGTGAGTCGCTTGTCATGGCTGGAATGCCGAATCGGGCCAATGAAGAGTAACGACAACGCCACACTGGCGGCGTTCGATACCTTCTTTGCCCATCCTGATCTCGTCTGGATTGATATGAGCAAGGATGTCATCGAACTGGCGGCGGCAATCCGCGTCCAAACTGGACTGAAGACGCCCGACGCGCTACAGGCGGCATCGTGCCTGCAACTGGGCGGCGAGCACCTGTTTCTGACCGGGGATAGTGCGTTCAAGCGGGTTGCTGGGCTGAATGTGAAACTGCTGACGTGACCAATACCGCTCTTTTACCCCACCAATCCCGGTTCGTTCAGTCTGATTGTTTGCACCTAATGCCAGTCGTCTGAATCCGCATTCCAGGTTATGTATATGTCATATAAATATCTTTGCAGTAAATTATGCAAAACGGACAGATTCTCATTTTCCAATGAAGTCCGAACTGCTATTTCCGCTCACTTTTCATGGTGGTCAGTATGTCGGTGCTATGGCGGTCAGTTTTGCTTGATCAGCAAGCGTGAGCGGCCCTTGCAATTCGGACAATAATGACCGATACTCGCCTGCATGAAAGGTAGTGAGTTCCTCAAGCGGATTCAGAGGCTGGCGAAGGTGAGAGTCCTTGCCTGCTCTTGGCACCCGGACAAAGGGAAAGGCTCGCACGGTGTGCTGAAGTATGGAGACAAGCGGACTGTGGTACGTAATCTGAAGGATGAACTCAAGACCGGCACTTATCACGGCATGCTCAAGCAGCTAGGCTTGGTGGAGAAGGACTTGCTTTAGGAAAGAACCATGCGGCGATTTACTTACCCTGTTATTTTTACCTCCGACAAGCATGACGGTGGCTATGTTGTGTCCTGCCGTGATGTTCCGGAAGTTGTGACTCAAGGCGAAACCATCGAGGATGCCGTCAGTGAGGCAGAGGGCGCTTTGGAGGCAGCCATCGAAATGCGCATGGAGGATGGTCTCGATATTCCCCTGCCAACCGCCAGGAAGCGTGGCGAACATCTGGCCTGCTTGCCAATTAGTACGGCGATGAAAGCTGCTCTGTATCTGGCCATGCGCGACCAAAACGTTTCCAAATCCGAGTTGGCACGGCGGCTTGGCTTGGACGAGAAAGAAGCCAGGCGGATGCTCGATCCCAAGCATGAAACCAAGGTGCCTGCGCTGGAGCGTGCGCTACACGAGTTAGGTAAGCGTGTTGAGCTTGTGGTTGCGTGACGTATCGGCTGGAGGCACGGTGGCCCGCTATTTCCTCATAGCAGATGTTGCTGACACGTGAAGATGAAACGTTTGTTCGATCTGTTTCTCGGGCTCTGGGCAGCCTTCCTGCTGGCGCTGCCGATTTTGGTGATTGCCCTGCTCGTTCGCCTTACCTCCAGGGGGCCGGCCCTGTACTGGTCTGACCGGGTCGGCAAGGGGAATACGGTTTTCCTGATGCCGAAGTTTCGCAGCATGCGCATCGGCACGCCGGCGTTGGCCACGCATCTGTTGCAGGACCCTGCGGTGTTCCTGACCCCGATCGGTTCCTTCCTGCGCAAATCCAGTCTCGACGAGCTACCGCAGCTATGGAGTATCCTGAAGGGCGACATGAGTTTTGTCGGGCCGCGACCCGCGCTCTTCAACCAAGATGACCTCGTTGCGCTGCGCACCCAAGCGGGGGTGCAAGAGTTAGTGCCGGGGCTGACCGGTTGGGCGCAGGTCAATGGCCGTGACGAGTTGCCGATCCCGGAGAAGGTGAAGCTCGATGTCGAGTACCTGCTGCGACGTTCTTTCCTGTTTGATCTGCGCATTCTGTGGCTGACCTTCGTCAAGGTACTGCAACGCCACGGGGTCTCGCACTGAAAGCCTGCCATGCCACTCAATAAAGCCGCCAATGTCCTGATCGAACTGCCGCGCATCGTCAAGCGCGGCGTTGCCCTGGTCTTCGATGCAGCACTCTGTGCCCTGACCGTCTGGTTTGCCTTCTACCTGCGGCTCGATACATGGGTACCCCTGAACGGATGGTCCGGGGAACGGGCGGCCCATCTGGCTTTGGCAGGGTCGCTGTTGCTGGCGCTGCCGATCTTCGTGGTGTCGGGGCTCTACCGGGCGATTTTCCGCTATGCCGGCTGGCAGGCGTCGCTCACGGTGACACGAGCGGCTCTGATCTATGGCGTGCTGTATGTGGCCATCTTTACGGCGATCGGCGTACCGGGCGTGCCACGGACCGTCGGCATCATCCAGCCGATATTGCTGTTCCTGGCTGTTTCAGGCACGCGGATGATCGCCCGATTCTGGCTGGGCGGCCTCTACCGCAACCTGCTCCGGCGCAGCGAATTGCCCAAGGCAATGATCTACGGTGCCGGCGATGCTGGCATGCAACTGGCCGCGGCACTCAACAACAGCCATGAATTACAGGTGGTCGGCTATCTCGATGACGATGCGCGCCTGCAGGGCCATGTGCTTAACGGCTTGGCGGTGCATGCCCCGGAAGACCTGCCGGATCTGATTGATACCTTGAAGATTCGTGATGTCCTGCTGGCGATTCCCTCGGCCAGTCGCCAGCGTCGCAACGAAATCCTGAAACAGCTGACCGAATCGCATGTGGTGGTACGTACCCTGCCAGGGGTCACTGAACTAGCCCAGGGCAAGGTCTCGGTCTCCGATCTGCGGGAGCCCGACATAGAGGATCTGCTCGGCCGCTCGCCCGTAGCGCCTAACTACATCCTGCTGGGCAAGAGTATTCGCGACAAGGTAGTCCTGGTGACTGGTGCAGGCGGCTCGATCGGCAGCGAACTATGCCGCCAGATCGTGCAACTCGAGCCGGCGAAACTGCTGCTGGTCGAGCAGAGCGAGTTTGCACTGTATGCGCTGCATCAGGAGCTTCTGGCGATGGTGGCTGATGGGGCACTGTTGGTTCCCCTGCTGGCCTCCGTGCGTGATGCAGAGCGGATGCGCGAAATCATGGCCACCTGGAAACCTGGCACGGTGTATCACGCGGCCGCCTACAAGCATGTACCGCTCGTCGAGCACAATCCGGTCGAAGGCATCCGGAACAACGTCCTGGGTACGCTGACGGCAGCCCAGGTGGCAAAGGAAACCGGTGTTGCCGACTTCGTGCTGATCAGTACCGACAAGGCGGTGCGGCCGACCAACATCATGGGTGCCAGCAAGCGTCTGGCAGAGATGGTGTTGCAGGCTCTGGCGGCGAACTCTGTGGGCACCAGGTTCTCGATGGTCCGTTTTGGCAATGTTTTGGGGTCGTCGGGATCGGTTGTGCCGAAGTTTCGCCAGCAGATTCGTGATGGCGGGCCAATCACGCTGACCCATCCAGAAATCACGCGCTATTTCATGACGATTCCCGAAGCTGCGCAGTTGGTGATCCAGGCCGGCGCCATGGCCAAGGGGGGCGATGTGTTCGTTCTCGACATGGGGCAGTCCGTCAAAATCATGGACTTGGCTACCCGCATGATCGAGTTGTCGGGCCTGACGGTGAAGGACGACGCGAATCCGGAGGGCGACATCGAGATTGAGACCACCGGCCTGCGCCCAGGCGAGAAACTCTACGAAGAACTGCTGATTGGCGAGAACCCAGAGCCGACTTCGCATCCACGCATCATGAAGGCGCGCGAAGAGTTTCTGCCACAGGCGATACTGGATGAAAAGCTGGCTGCGCTACAGGTCGCACTCGATGCGAACAATGTGCCCGCAATCCGTCAGATGCTGGAGGATCTAGTGTCTGGTTATCGCTCTGATAGCGAGATTGTCGATTGGGTGCATCTCGCGCAAGAAGATCAAGCGGCCTGACAGAAAAGTCGGCACTGGCGGGGTGGCACTTTAGCCGCTGGTTGCCACCCAATGCCCCGATTTGCCGCCGTACTTTTCCAGCAGGCGCACTTCTTCAATGACTATGCCGCGATCCACGGCTTTGCACATATCGTAGATGGTTAGTAACCCTGCGGTGCAGGCGGTAAGCGCTTCCATCTCGACGCCCGTACGACCGAAGGTTTCGGCGGTGGTGGTGCAGGTGATCGCCGATGCTGCGGCGTCCAGTTCGAACTCCACGGCAACTCGCGTCAGCGCAATCGGGTGACACAGCGGAATCAGGTCGCTGGTGCGCTTGGCAGCCTGGATGGCGGCGATGCGGGCGATGCCAAGCACGTCGCCTTTCTTGGCCGAACCGGAACGAATCAGTTCGAAGGTGGCGGGTTGCATGCGGATGCGTCCGGAAGCGGT
>CAJBAP010000058.1 GCA_903950295.1 uncultured Rhodocyclaceae bacterium | reverse complement strand
GGCTGACGGCGCCGTCATCGTGTTCGACCTGCTCGAGGCGAAGTCGGCCGACAACGCCGTCGTCGAAGGTTCGCGCAAGGTGGTCGGTGTCATGCATCGCAACGCGCGCAAATATGCCGCGACCGGCGGCTGGGGCTACGAGGGATTCAAGGGCGACAGCAGCACCGAACGCGCGGTGGGCGCCAATGCACTGACGGCCTGTCACCAGTGCCACATCGCGCAAAAAGACGCCGGCTTCGTCTTCAGCAAGGCGCGCCCTTGAATCGGGGTTCCGCCGCCCCCGCCCTGCGCGTTTCGCAGTGGCTCAACAGCAATCGCGCCATAACGCTGGATGAATTGCGCGGCAAGGTGGTGCTGGTCCATGCGTTTCAGATGCTGTGTCCGGCCTGCGTAATGCAGGGAGGGCCGCAGGCGGTGCGCTTGTGGCAGCGCTATCAACAAGGCCGGCCGGACAGCGACGTGGCGGTGATCGGCTTGCACACCGTATTCGAACATCACGAGGTCATGACGCCGGCGGCGCTCGCGGTCTATCTGCACGAGTTCCGCATCCCCTTCCCGGTGGCGGTAGACCAGGCAAGTGCTGACGGACCGATCCCCCAAACCATGCACGCCTACGCGATGCAAGGCACGCCGACAAGCCTGCTGATCGACCGGGCCGGGCGTTTGCGCAAACAGCATTTTGGCGTCGAGCCGGACCAGCAGATGGTCGCGGACATTGATAGCCTCATCACGGAACCGGCGTAAGGGGAGCGGCTTCAGTTGGCGAAGGCCAGGTTAGAGCGCCCGCCGGCAGGCGCCTACGCCCACTCGCCGCCGCGTAGCCTGTTTCTCGGCAGCAAGACTTCGGACCGGCTACGTTCGGCGACCGTTCCCACTTTGTTGCTGCGCTGATGGATGAAGACACCCCTGAAAGTTGGTGCTGGCGAGACCGCGGCGCTGCTGGAAAGTCGGTTCGCCACCCTGCGCGGGGAGTTGATCTGCACAGCCGCCGCCGCAACCGTTGAACTCGACCACACCACGCGAGGCCGGTTGTCGCGCACGGATGCCATGCGGCAGCAGGCGATGGCGGCTGGTCTGGCCGAGCGTCTGAGCACGGAGATTCGCAAGACCGAGGCGGTGCATGATCGCGTCGCCGACGGCAGCTAAGGTGAGTGCTGTCGCTGCGGTACGGAAATTCCTCCGGCGCGCCTGGAAGCCGATCCGGCGCCGTTCTGCGCGGATTGCGTCAAGGGGTAAGTGAACGTCGGCTCCCACACGTATTGCCGCCGGTCATGGCGCCGAAGGCCATATAGCTCCTTTGGGTCGGGTGCCGTCGGTCACCTGCGAATACCGAACGACCGTAATCAGTCTTGCAAGTTTATTCAATCAGACTGCATAGCGTCTGAATGGCGCCCTTCATCGATTCCGAGCGCGTATTTCCAAATCCCATCAGCAAGCCTTGTCGTTTTGTTCCGGAAGCATCGACAAAGTATCCCGACAGCGGAGTGACTCCAATCTGCCGTTCCCGCGCCGCGACCGCGAGAGGCTGATCGTCACATTGTTCAGGCAGCTCGGTGACCAGATGCAGCCCGGTCGAGGCGGTCGGTACAGTCAGCAATCCGCCGCCTTCCGACTTGATCGCCGACAGCAACGCCGCCCGCCGTTCCGTGTAGAGCGCTTTGGATCGCCGAATGTGCGTACCTAGATGGCCATTGCCGATGAAGTCAGCCGCGGTGGCCTGGAGTGGCATCGGAACGCGGTAGTCCGCGCCATTGCGTACTGTGCGCAAAGCGTCGATCAAGCCATCGGGAGCAACCAGGAAGCCCAGCCTCAGACCAGGAGCGAGCAGTTTGCTGAGCGTGCCGATGTAAATCACGCGGCCGTTGCCGCCATCAAGCGCCTTGAGTGCCGGGGCCGGCGCACATTCGTAGCGAAATTCGCTGTCGTAATCGTCTTCAAGGATGAACGCATTGGCCTCATTGGCCCACTCCAGCAGCGCGAGACGACGCGCCAGACTCATGGTGACGCCCATCGGGTATTGATGCGAGGGCGACACCATTGCGAGCCGTGCGTCGGGAGCACGATTCCGTCCATCATCAACATCCAGACCTTCGGCATCGACACTGATACCTACCGCCGCAGCCCCGGCTAACACCAAGCAGCGGTAGGCGGCATCGTAGCCGGGGTTCTCGACCCAGACACGTTCACCAATATCGGTGAGCGCCAGCGCCGCGATAGAAACCGCCGCTTGCGCACCGGGCGTGATGACAATCTGGTGCGGATGGCAGACGACGCCACGCGCTGCGCCCAGATACTCCGCAAGTGCCTCGCGCAACGGCAGGAAGCCTTGAGGATCGCCGTAAGAGAGATCGGGGGTCGGACGGTGACGCCAGAAGCGGCCTTCGAGGCGACCCCAGAGCGCATAGGGGAACGCATCCAGGGCTGGCAAACCTGGCGTAAGCGGCCACGCAGGATTCGCCATCGACATTGAATCCGTCCCTGCCAGACGACGCGCCCGTAGCGAACCGGGCGCGGGCTGCCGTTGAGGCGAAACTGCGGTCAAAACAGGTTTCTTGTCAGCGATTCGGCTCGCCACGTAGGTACCTGCACCTTGTCGCGCCTCCAGAAATCCCTCCGCGATCAGTTGCTCATAAGCCCCGGAGACGGTGATCCTGGAAAGACCGAGTTCCTGCGCCAGTACGCGCGATGCCGGCAACCGAATGCCGGGTTGCAAGGTGCCATCGGCCACGCCCTTGCGAAAGAACCGTACCAGTTGCTCGCGCAATGACAGTGGGTCGTCAAGCGACCGCTGAAAGCGGTTCCAGATCGGATAAGCGGTTGCGCGAGTCTTCATGTTGAGATCCAAGCTGCCAACTGGCTGGCCACAAAGAAAGTGGCCTGTATTTTTTACATAAGTGGATATTTTACAGAGACCATTTTGCAGGCATTCTGAGCGCCATGCAACCAAGCCATTTCCAAGGACACTACGCGTGAATACTGCTTCCATCCGGCCTGCCGACCTGCTGCACCCGACGGTTGCGGCACTCATCTCCGTCATCGTGAACTACGGCGGAACTTTCATCCTTGTTTTTCAGGGGGCCAAAGCGGCCGGGCTCAGCCCCGAGCAGACGGCCTCGTGGATCTGGTCGGTTTCGGTCGGCGTCGGCCTGACGGGCGCGTGGTTGAGCTACCGCTACCGGGAACCCATCATCACCGCGTGGTCCACACCGGGGGCGGCATTCCTCATCGCCGTGCTGCCAACTACGCCTTACGCGGAAATGATCGGTGCCTACATGCTGTCAGCCATCGGCTTCATCGTGCTGGGAGCCTCAGGCTATTTCGAGCGGGTTGTGAAGATGATCCCGCCGGGCATCGCCGCGGGGCTGCTGGCCGGCATTCTGCTGCGCTTCGGTATTGGTGCCTTTGGTGGCGCCGGCATGGACCCATTGCTGGTCGGGGCGCTGATTCTCACCTATGCGTTGCTGCGCCGTTTTACTGCACGCTACGCGATCGTCGGCGTCCTCATCACCGGCGTGGTACTCCTGCTCGGGCTCGGCCAGGTCAGTTTTGATGGCGTGGCGCTCAAATTTGCCCTGCCGGTGCTGACGGCCCCCGCGTTCTCGCTGAATGCGTTGCTGAGTGTCGCGCTTCCCCTGTTCGTGATTACGCTTACCGGCCAGTACATGCCCGGTATGCTGGTTCTGCGCAACGACGGCTTCAAGACCAGTGCCAGCCCGATTCTCACGGTGACCGGCCTGGGTTCGCTGTTGATGGCACCGTTCGGCTCCCATGCCTTCAACGTCGCCGCAATCACGGCGGCCATCTGCACCGGCAAGGAATCGCACGAAGAGCCAGCCAAGCGCTATATCGCCGGCCTCGCCTGCGGCGTGTTCTACATCCTCGTTGGCGTATTCGGCACCACGCTGGCGACCTTGTTCGTGGTCTTGCCGCCAACCTTCATCACCACACTGGCCGGCCTTGCCCTGCTCGGCGCGATTGGCGGCAGCCTTGCCACCGCGCTGGTCGATCTGCGCGGCCGGGAAACGGCGCTGATTACCTTCCTGGCGACAGCGGCCAATGTCACCCTGTTCGGCTTGGGCGGGGCGTTCTGGGGGCTGGTGGCCGGCCTCGCTGCGCACGGTTTGATCCATGGCGACTTCCGCGTAACGCGCTGGCTTCCGCGCTTGAGTCAGTCCGGCGCCGGGGATGGGCGATAGGCCAGAACATACGATCGCATCAAACCGATATTTTTCACTCACGCAGGAGAAAGCATCTTGACCCAACAGTCAGATCCCCGGCAATTTACAACTCCAGTTGCGGTGCATACATTCCCTGCCCATGCTTCAGGGCCGTTTGCCGAAGCCGATCCGGATGTGGCGTGCCACGTCTTGCGCGAGCACGAGCGGCAGCGCCACTCGATCGAGTTGATTGCTTCGGAAAACTTCGTGAGTCGCGCCGTACTGGAGATACAAGGGTCGGTACTGACCAACAAATATGCGGAAGGCTATCCGGGCCGACGTTATTACGGCGGCTGCACGCATGTTGATGCGATTGAAACACTCGCCATCGAGCGCGCCAAGGCGCTGTTCGGCTGTGCCTATGCCAACGTTCAGCCTCATTCGGGCAGCCAGGCCAATCAGGCGGTCTATCTCGCGCTGCTGCAACCAGGCGACACCATCCTTGGCCTGGGATTGGCCGCCGGCGGCCATTTGACGCATGGCGCGCCAATGAACATCTCAGGCAAATGGTTTCGCGCCATCGCCTACGGCGTAGGGCCGGACGATCATCGCGTCGACATGAAAGAGGTGGAACGACTCGCGCTCGAACATCGTCCAAAACTCATCATCGCTGGCGGCTCGGCGTACTCGCGGATTCTCGATTTCCCGGCATTCCGGCGTATTGCCGACCAGATCGGCGCGCTACTGATGGTCGACATGGCGCACTTCGCAGGACTGGTCGCCGGCGGCGCTCACCCTTCACCCTTTCCCCATGCCCATGTGGTGACCTCAACCACGCACAAGACGCTGCGTGGCCCACGCGGCGGTCTCATCCTCAGCAACGATCCTGAGCTTGGCAAGGCAATCAATTCGGCCATTTTCCCCGGGCTGCAAGGTGGCCCGCTCATGCATGTGATCGGCGCCAAGGCAGTGGCTTTGGGGGAGGCGCTGCGGCCCTCCTTTCGAACCTACGCCGCTCAGGTTGTCGAGAATGCTCAGGCACTCGCCGAAACGCTTGCTGCAGGTGGCCTGCCGATCGTGTCAGGCGGCACGGATACCCACTTGGCGGTAGCCGACCTCCGCCCGCTCAAGCTCACAGGCAACGTTGCAGAGAAAGCGCTTGAACGTGTCGGCATCACGCTCAACAAGAACACCATCCCCAACGATCCTGAGAAGCCGATGATCACTTCAGGCATCCGTGTCGGTAGCCCATCCGGGACGAGTCGCGGATTTGGTGCTGCCGAATTCCGTGCCATCGGAACGATGATCATGCACATGCTCGAAATGGTTTCAGAGAATCCTGAACACCCCAACGAGGCGGTCATGCGAACTGTGACAAGCCAAGTGGAAGGTCTCTGCCAGCGGTTTCCATTGCCTTACTGAGACTTGTGGGTTGATTTTCGCAAGGTCGGCAGCATGGTAAGAGAAACCTTTGCCATGACCTGCCGTCTGCTTCCCACTGCAGACGCTTATGCACAGAAGTTGGCACACTACCCGTTCAGAATGATTTCCTTACCTATGGCCGGGCCGGCCATCATAGGGATCGATTGACTGGTTGCTGATCAGTTACCAGTCGTTCGTATCGTGATGTTTCTCGGTCGAGCTACGTCTCTTCGTGGCCGGGTGCTGAAGTAGAACCTGACACCGCCAATGGCCGCTCCCGCTGCATTGGAGCCAATCAGGCGAGAAAATTGGGTGCCGCCGATCCAATGGCTGCTTCCGAGAAAGCACGGCAAACGAACCTGAGAATTGGAGGATTGACCCGACTGGCGGCTCCTGGCCGGGTGCGGAAGTAGCTCCAGCCAGGATCACCGTCCGCTCCCGCTGCATAGCTGTTGCCCGACACTGTTGGCACCGGCGGCGACAGCCACACGCGCTTCCCCATCGGCATTTCCTTCCCTGCCGGCTCGGGCCTCGTGGCCTTTGCGGCGGCGACCGGCGTCATGCCGCTCGACATGCCGGAATCGGTACTGGTGCGATTCAAGGGCAAGCTACAGCCGGGCATCACGCTGCGCGACCTGGTCAACGCCATTCCGCTCTACGCCATCAAGGCCGGCCACCTCACCGTCGCCAAGCAGGGCAAGAAGAACCTTTTCTCCGGTCGCATCCTAGAAATCGAAGGCCTGCCCGACTTGAAAGTAGAACAGGCCTTCGAACTCACCGACGCCTCGGCCGAGCGCTCCGCCGCCGGCTGTTCGGTGCGCCTCAACAAGGAACCCATCGTCGAATACCTGCGCTCCAACATCACGCTGATGAAGTGGATGATCGCCGAGGGCTACGAAGACAAGCGCACCCTCGCCCGCCGCATCCAGGCCATGGAAGCGTGGATCGCCACCGGCACCCTGCTCCAGCCGGATGCCGACGCCGAATACGCCGCCGTGATCGAGATCGACCTCGCCGACATCAAGGAACCGATCCTCGCCTGCCCTAACGATCCGAACGACGTCAAGGTGCTCTCTGAAGTCGCCGGCGAAAAGATCGACGAAGTTTTCATCGGCAGCTGCATGACCAACATCGGCCACTTCCGCGCCGCCG
>CAJBAP010000057.1 GCA_903950295.1 uncultured Rhodocyclaceae bacterium | reverse complement strand
TTGACTGCGGCCCACCCGGTTCTGGCCAGCGGCGCCGCTGTTATGGATGCCAAGACAGAAGGCGGACTCAACATCGAGGCGCTGGAAATCACTCCCGATGCCCAACGCCTGATGATCGGGTTTCGCAGTCCGTTGCTACAGCAGCAAGCCATCATCGCAAGCATCGAGAACCCGTCCGCCATCTTTGAGGACGGCGCAACCGCCCGAATTTCATCACAACTGATCACACTCGACCTTGGCGGCCACGGCATTCGTGGCATGTCCTACATCCCTGTCTTGGGTGGATATCTGGTGATCAGCGGTCCTGTTGCCAGGGAGCAAGTGCAATTCCAGTTATGGTTCTGGAACGGCAAATCAGGTGAGTCGCCCCGTCGTATCAGCGTCGCTGGTCTGCCGGGTTTTGAACACGCCGAGGGCGTCAGCCAAGCCATGATTGATGGCCGCCCGCACATCATCATCGTCAGCGACGACGGCAACCGGGAGGAAGGTCGTCACGCCCGTTTTTTACTGCTGGCCCCGGAACACCTGGAGATTCAACCCTGAAAACTTTTCTACCGTTTCATAAAGCGTTCGGCAAGGTATTGCGCTCAAGATCAGTGTCGAGGACAGCAAAGGTGTATGCATGAAGGAATGACAAAAAAGTCGGCGCTGGCGGGACGGCACCTATGCATCCTCTTCACCGCCCCCGGTACGGATGGCGTGCTTCTTCATCTTTTCCCAGAGGTTCTTGCGGCTGATGCCCAGTTGTGCCGCCGTTTCCGCAATGCGCCCCTCATTGGCGGTTAGCGCATCGACGATGTGGCGCCGTTCGCTGGTGGCGACATGGTCAGAAAGGCTGATGGGCTTGTCCTCGGGCAACTGGCCGCAAAGTTCCAGGGCCGTCAACATGGGGGCAAGGTCAAGAATGCAGGCCCGCTCCAGGCAATGGCGCAATTCGCGCACATTGCCGGGCCATTCCGCAGCGAGCAGGGCACTTTTCGCGCCGGCATCCAGCGTGTGAGGTTCAACGCCTGCCGAGAATTCGTCGAGGAACTGATCGGTTAGCCAAACTCACCAGCGCGATGAAGGCGACGGCGCAATGTGATTTCTATCGCGGACTGGCTGATCTGACGGAAAAGTTTGTCAATAAGCAGCGCTTCGAAGCCAGCAAATGATTGAACGCAGCTTGCCGTCCCGCCAGCGCCGAGATTTCTGCACTTTATCCCCCAAGTCTTGACTGGTATTTGCGATTCGATAGAATCGCAACATATTTCGATATTCATGGAATTATGATAATAACACCCACCCAAGCAGTCGATAAGCTGGCCGCTCTTGCCCAAGAGACCCGTTTGCGGATCTTCCGCCTGCTGGTTGAAGCCGGTCAGGATGGCATGAACGCCGGCGCGATCGCTGAGGCACTGGGGCTTGCACCCGCCACGCTCTCTTTCCATATCGCCCATCTGGCACGCTCTGGCCTGGTTGTCGCCCGCCAGGAAAGTCGCTTCATCTTTTACTCAACCAGCTTCCCCGCCATGGACGAACTGATCGCCTATCTCACCGACAACTGCTGCCAGGGCAAGGCCTGCTTGCCCAAAACAGCAGCCGCGTCCGTCCCAACCCAACGTAGCCGCAAGGCGGCTTGAGGAGCTCTCATGTCACTTAATGTGCTAGTGCTGTGCACCGGCAATTCCGCCCGTTCCATATTGGGCGAAATGCTCTTCAACCACCTCGGCCAGGGGCGTATCAAAGCGTACTCCGCTGGCAGCAAACCCGGTGGCTTGGTCAATCCCGTGGCACTGGAGACACTGACCAAACACGGCATCCCCTGTGATGGAGCCCGCAGCAAATCGTGGGATGAATTCGGCCCGTCCGCCGTCCCGCCAGCGCCGACTTTTGCCATGGCACCGCCAACGTTCGACTTCATTTTTACCGTCTGTGGCAATGCGGCTGCCGAACCTTGCCCAATCTGGCCCGGCCACCCGACCACGGCCCACTGGGGCATTCCCGACCCGGCCCATGTGGAACCGATGGAAGCGCGCCGTGAAGCTTTCGAAGCGGCCTTTCAATCACTGAAGAAGCGTATCGGAGCCTTCCTCGCCCTGCCGCTGGAAAACATGAGTCGGGATGAAGTGCTGGCTGCCGCACGCAAGATTCACATCGAGGAATAAACCGCCATGAGTGCCGTAACCCAAAAACTCTCATTTCTGGACCGCTACCTCACCGTCTGGATTTTCACCGCCATGGCGCTGGGTGTTGGCCTCGGCTTTTTTGCGCCGGGCATCGAAGACTTCATCAACAGCTTCCAGGTTGGCACCACCAACATGCCGATTGCAATCGGCCTGATCCTGATGATGTATCCGCCGTTTGCCAAGGTGCGTTACGAAGAACTGCCCGACGTCTTCCGCGACAAGAAGATTCTGGGCCTTTCCCTGGTACAGAACTGGATTGTCGGGCCGGTACTGATGTTCGCGCTGGCGGTGATATTCCTCCACGACAAACCGGAATATATGGTGGGACTGATCATGATCGGTCTGGCCCGCTGCATTGCCATGGTGATTGTGTGGAACGAGATCGCCAAGGGCTCGACGGAATACGCCGCAGGTCTGGTGGCCTTCAACTCGATCTTTCAGGTGCTGTTTTTCAGCGTCTACGCCTGGTTCTTCATTACGGTACTGCCGCCATTCTTCGGACTGTCCGGTTCCGTTGTCGATATCTCGATCAAACAGATTGCCGAAAGTGTCTTCATCTATCTCGGCATCCCCTGTATTGCCGGTGTGCTAACCCGCGTGATCATGCTGCGCTTTGTCACGAAGGAGTGGTATCACAATCGTTTCGTGCCCAAGATCGGACCGATCACCTTGGTCGCGCTGCTGTTCACCATCGTCGTCATGTTCAGCCTGAAGGGCAAGTTGATCATCAGCATTCCGCTGGATGTGGTGCGCATCGCCATTCCCTTGCTGATCTACTTCGTGGTGATGTTCGTCATTTCCTTCTTCATGAGCAAGCGCTTGGGAGCGAATTACGAAAAGAGCGCCACCCTTTCCTTCACTGCAGCCAGCAACAACTTCGAACTGGCCATCGCCGTAGCCGTGGCGGTTTATGGCATCAACTCGGGTGCCGCCTTCGCAGCAGTGATCGGTCCGCTGGTCGAAGTGCCGGTGATGATCGGCCTGGTCACTGTCTCGCTGTGGTTCCGGAAGAAGTATTTCGTATCGAAAGAATAATGTCATGGAGTTGATCGTCAGCGCCTGCCAAAGCGGCATCGCAAGTCTCGCTTCCTATCTTGCGGCCCATGTCCTGCTCTGTTTGGTGCCGGCATTCTTCATTGCTGGTGGTCTCTCGGCACTGGTGCCACAACAATCCATCATCCGTTTTCTTGGACCGGATGCGCCCAAGTACATCGCCTACCCTGCCGCAGCCAGCGCCGGCAGTCTGCTGGCCGTCTGCTCCTGCACCGTGCAGCCCCTGTTTGCGGGTATCTACAGCAAGGGGGCGGGATTGGGGCCGGCAATCACTTTTCTGTTTTTTGCACCAGCCGCCAATATCCTCGCGCTGTCCTATACCGGCGTCGCTTTGGGTGCGGACTTCGCCATCGCACGCATCGTGCTGGCGCTGTGCTTTGGTATTGGCATCGGCTTGCTGATGGCACTGATATTCCGTCGTGGTGACGCGGAACGAACGGCAGCGAACGCGGCTGCTTTTGCCGGCGGGGAAGGAATATCACGCCGCGCACTGATCTTCCTCGCTACGCTGGTGGCATTGCTGATTGCCGGAACCCTGAAGGTAGATTGGCTGAATGCGACGGTGTTCAGCACCTTGTTTCCTTGGGATGGTTTGGCAACGGCACAAGCAATGCTTGATCGTCTGGTGCCTGTAAATGAACTCAAGGGCGAGGAAGGCTTGAGTCTGCAAGGTCTGACGTTGATACTTCTGCTCCTGGCAATCGGGGCAGCGGCCTGGCGCGGGCTTGGGCAAGTGGACAACGGCTTCAACCCGCTCACCTGGGTCGCACTCGGGCTGACTGCGGCGACCCTGGTCTTTGCTGCGCTAGGTGTTCGTGCTACCGAATCGGGACTCGCCCTTACCGTGACCGGGCGTACCCTGGCAGTTGCCGGCCTGTGCGCCACCCTGCTACCGTTGGCGCGCCGCTTCGACGCCTGGGACATGCAACAGTGGCTGTGGGAAACCTGGCGTTTCATCAAGATGATCTTTCCGCTGCTGATCGTTGGCGTGTTTCTGGTCGGCGTGATCCGTAGTTTCATCCAACCGGAGTGGATACAGGCCATCGCCGGTGCCAACACGGTACTGGCCAATCTCACCGGAGTGGTGTTTGGCGTTTTCATGTATTTCCCGACCTTGGTCGAAGTACCGATCGCCAAGATGTTCCTCTCGCTCGGCATGCATCCAGGTCCGCTGATCGCCTACCTGATGGCTGACCCGGAACTCTCGTTGCAAAGCATATTGATTACTTCGGCCATCATCGGCAAGCTCAAGGCCTGGACCTACGTCGGCCTGGTTGCGCTGTTCTCGACCATCGCGGGGCTGACCTACGGTGCCTGGGTAGATGGCACACCGCTCACCACCTTGGCACTGATCATCGGTAGCTTCATCGTCACGCTGGCGGTTACCGTTCAGTTGATTGAGCGGCAACAACGCTCCATCGCCCACTAACTTTAAAGGAGACCGACCCTCATGATCATCAAGATCCTCGGTACCGGCTGTGCCAAGTGCAACCGACTGGAACAACTCACCCGCGAAGTCGTCACTGATCTTGGCCTCGTCGCGGAATTCGACCACGTCACCGAGATGCCAAAGATCATGGCCTACCCCATCATGACTACGCCCGCACTCGTGGTGAATGAGGAGGTCAAAGTTTCCGGCCGCATCCCGAGCAAGGATGAAATCGCCGTCTGGCTCAAGGCTGCGGGCTAGCCAAACCATGCGTCGCCGATGAGACACGGTAGTTTTACCCCTCTTTTCCAATTCATCTCTTCCTGATAACTGCCGATAAGGTTCACAGTTCAAGGAGGAAAGAATGATCATCGAATCCGTCGAACTGGTGGCTTTACCGAATGCCCCCGCCTACCAGGAAAAGATTTACCGCGCCCACATGGATACCGGAGAGGACATGGATCTCTTCCAGGCGCACTGGGATGTACCCCTGCCACCCGATACACTCGTCGGCCTGACCATCGAACAAGCCCGAAAGAAACGCACTGAACGCATGCTGGCCGCCGCCAGCCCTCACTGATTGCCCCATTAATGCAGTCAGCGTCCCCTTGTCGATGAATAAGGGATCCAATCAACCTTTCGATCCTGCATGTCGCTTGCCACCCGATCACCTACCTGGTTCCCTCCCGTCGCTCTGATTTTCCTGTCAGTCATCTGGGGTTACACCTGGATTCTGTCCAAACAGGCACTCGCTTATTCACCACCATTCGCGTTCGCTGCTGAGCGCTGCGTGGGTGGTGCCCTCGCCTTGTTTATTGCGCTGAAGATCATGGGGCGCCCACTCCGGCTAACAGCCCCTGGCCCCACGTTGGCAATAGCTCTGACACAGGTCACTGGGTTCATGGCTTTCCAGACTTGGGCGCTGGTGGAAGGGGGAGCAGGCAAAACAGCAGTACTCATTTTCACGATGCCGATCTGGACATTGCTGATGGCCTGGCCGATCCTCGGTGAGCGCATTCGTGGCGGTCAATGGCTGGCTGCAGTCAGCACTCTGAGCGGCTTGGTGCTGATCATCGAGCCCTGGGATCTGCAAGCAAACTTGTTCAGCAAGTTCCTCGGCGTCATGGCCGCGCTGTGCTGGGCGATCGGCACCATTCTCATCAAGCGCCTGCGCTCCAACCACTCCGTTGATCTCTTCTCACTGACCGCCTGGCAGATGGTGCTCGGCGCGGTCCCCTTGGTCCTGCTGGCTCTGGTCGTGGAAGAACGCCCTACCGATTGGACGATGCATTACATCGGAATCCTAATTTTCATGTCCATCGTCAGTACTGCCCTAGGCTGGTGGCTATGGATCTACACCCTCGACAGGGTGCCCGCATGGGAAGCCAGCCTCTCGGTTCTCGGCACACCGGTAGTCGCCATCGTTTCTTCCCGACTGGTCCTCGGAGAGGCGTTCAATCCCTTGGAAATGACCGGAATCATTCTGATCGGCACCGGATTACTGCTTCTTTCCGTGATCAACTGGGCGCTCGGCCGACGCAAGCAACACCGATCGTCATAAACTGAGGCCACTGGTGGATGACAAGGACGGCTGTGCCTTGACTGATGCGATCGTGCGATCGGATGAACTATTAACCGCTGCCGCCGTGGGACTGGCGAAATGAGTGATTAGCGATGCCAATATTTGAAGTCGTCAGCACCTTAATCCTAATCGCGCTGGTGTGGCTATGGTTCGATAGCGTAAAGGTTCGGGAGATTGCCGTACGACAAGCGAAGGCTGCGTGCGATGCCGAGGGGCTGCAGTTTCTCGATGAAACTGTTTCCATCTCCAGCCTCAAGCCTGCACGCGATGACGATGGACATCTGGTCTTGCAGCGTGTTTATTCCTTTGAGTACAGCGACACGGGAAATGATCGGCGGCCCGGCAGTATCGTCCTGCTCGGGCAGGAAGTACTGTTTCTGAACGTAGGATTGCGCTTGGCGCCTTCAACCACCATCCATTGAGCATTTCATGTTTTTATTCCAATGGCTACCCTGGAAAGACTTAGGGGGTTGATTCTAAATGGAATCAACCCCCTAATGGTTTTCTGGTGCGCCCGGAGAGATTCGAACTCCCTACCCCTTGGTTCGTAG
>CAJBAP010000056.1 GCA_903950295.1 uncultured Rhodocyclaceae bacterium | reverse complement strand
TTTCTGCTGTCGGTGTCGCCCGCCAGGCCTCGATCTGGTCAACCAATCCATCCCACAGATGAGGATCTTGCGGCAGAGCTGCTTCGCCCACCGCCGGCAGATGTGGTTCGATGAGTTCCAGCAGGTATTCCGGCAAATCACCGGAATGAAAAGCATGGCGCACCCAGAGTTCGGCCGGATGCCGGCGGAAGTACGCACCCAGTGCGGGCAAGGAATAGTCAATGTGCCAGTGCCGGCGCACGATGTCGGCTGCCACCAGGCGTTCGAGCACGAGACGCACCGCGAGGTAATCAAGCATCGCCACCGGGACATGCTGCGTGTCGGCGTAACCCGGATGATTCTGCCGCCAGAGGAACATGCCCGACCAGCCCGGCAGTTCGAGCGCCAGCCGCTCGAGATAGCCGGGCCAGTGTTCTTCGGGCAAATCCAGCCGCGTCAGTTCGGCTACAACCGTTGCAAGGGCGTCATCAGACAGTTGATCGATTTCCAGCTGCGCCGCGCCGAGATTTTCCAGCGTCAGACCGATGTCATGCTGCATGCTCTGCCGCCAGGCGGCATAGAAACCCAGCTGCTGCGCCGGGTTGTGCCAGGCGGTCAGGCCCTGGTCGAGATGCGCGGCGATGTGGCGGATCAACAGCGGGCGTACCGTCTCGAAGGCATCCTCGTCGGTGAGGTCCTTGATGAGGGCCGCTGCCGTCCCGCCAGTGCCGACTTTTTGCCGCAGCTCGTCCCACAAGGCGGCAGCCTCATCGGCGAAGGTTTCCTGCGCGGTGGCAAAGAGCGTCTGCTGACGCTCCTCGCGCGCCGACAATTCAAGCAATGACTCAGGATGTTCAAAGGCGTGATCGATACCGAACACATCGAGGCAGGCGGTCCAGAGTGCGGCCATCGTAGCTTCTTCATCACCGCCGGCCAGCAGCACGGCACGGCGCGCGGCGGGCACATCCGCATGGCACGTAACCAGCGCGCGCAACTCCTCGACCTGCCACTTGAACTGCGCCAGGGTCGGCGGCGCAAGTGGATAAATCAGGCCAATGCGCATTGCATCGCGACGGCACACCGGCTGGCCATTCACGGTCACCAGCACGGCGGTCAAATCAAGGCCATCGCGCTGGCCGATGCGCTCGATGGCATCGTCCAGATCACTATCGTCGATGCGACCAGCGCGATAGAAGCCACGGCACACTTCCTCGGGCAGCCAGGCGCGCCCCCCCGAAAGACGGCTGGCAGCGGCCAGCGCCTCGGGAAAAGGCAGATGCTGGAACCCGTGCAAAGTATTGTGGTGCACGAAGTCGCGGATCGAAGCCTGGCTCGGCAGCACATGCTCGAGGTGGTGGATGCACGCCTCGAGGCGCGAACGAACATCCATGGGCCCGGTCATATGCGCGCTCATCTCAAGCCCCGAACATGCGCGCCAGGCGCGCTACCGAACTGCCGATCAGCGTGAGCGCCGGGGCAGGATAGAAACCGATGCCCAGAATGCCGGTGGCGAGCAAGCCCGCAGCCGCCATTTCGGCGTGGGTGAGATCGGACACCGTGCGCATGGTCGCGCCCACCGGGCCGGTGAACAGGCGCCCGACGGTACGGAAGGCGTAAGCCGCACCGATCAGGACAGACAGGGAGAGCAGCAGCATCCAGCCGCCCCAGCGCGCGAAGCCGCCCACCAGCACATGCAACTCGGCGATGAACCCCGCCGTGCCGGGCAGCCCGACCGCTGCCGTTAGCGCCAGCACCATGAAGAAGGCGAAGCGCGGCATGCTGCGCACCAGCGAGGAATAGTCACCGATGTCCCGTGTGTGGGTGCGCTGATGCAACAGCCCCACCAGCAGGAACAGGGAACCGGCAACCAGGCCATGCGCCACCATCTGCATCACCGCGCCGGTCAAGCCGGCCGTATTCAGTGCCGCCAACCCGAGCAACACCACGCCCATGTGCGAGATCGAAGCATAGGCCAGCATGACCACCAGATCGCGCTGCCGCCAGGCCAGCACGCCGGCGTAAATGATCGTGACAAACGCCAATGTGGCGAGCCAGCCCTGTAGCGCCCAAGCGGCCCCTGGCAGGGTTTCGGTGGCACGCAGCAGGCCATAGCCCCCCATCTTGAGCAGGATGCCGGAGGAAATCAGCGGCACGGCGGCGGGGGCTTCGGAGTAGACCAGCGGCACCCAGCCATGCAGCGGAAACACCGCCATCTTGACGCCGAAGCCGATGAAGAGACCGGCGAAGATCCACGCCTGCTGACTGATCGGTAAACTGCGCGCGGCATCGGCCATGGCGGCCATATCGAAACTGTGCGTCGGCACGGCGTCATACAACAGCAGCAGCGAGATCAGCATGAACACCGAGCCGCCCATGGTGTAGATGACGAAGTTAAGTGCCGCCTTCTGCCGCCGCTCGCGATTCGATCCGCCCATGCGGTCGATGAGAAAAAACAGCGGGATCAGGGTGAGTTCCCAGAACACGTAGAACAGTGTCCAGTCACGTGCCATGAACACGCCGAACATGGCGGTTTCGAGCAGCAGCAGCAAAGAAAAATACATGCGCGCGCCATTTTTCACCGCACTCGAAGCGATCACCGCCACCACCATCAGGAGTGACGCCAGCAAGATCAAAGGCAGAGAAAAACCATCGACACCGAGCGAGAAGCTCGACCCCAGCCGCGCATGCCAGGCGTGGGTCTCGTAGAGCTGGATACCGGCAACAGCGGGGTCGAATTGTCCCAGCAAAGACCAGGCGCACACCAGAACCACGCCCGTCGCCGCCAGCGTTGCGCGACGGATCAGCAGCGGGTCGCGCGTTGGCAGCAAGGCCACGACCAGAGCGCCGATCAATGGCAACAGCAACAACGTTTTCAGCATGCCCGGAAGCTTTCCACAATCAACTGAAGCGTTGTTCCTGGATCAGGGCAGGCACCGTGGCAGGTCGCAAACTGTCGTCGGCCTCCAGGTTTTCTTCACGCGAATAGATCTTTTCCAACGCCAGTTCAGCCGAAGAAAAGAATGATTTTTCGCCGATCATGGCGCGTAACCCCGTCGCCTGCATGACATCGAGAACCTGTTTTTTCAGGCCGGAAAACAGCACGACAATCCCGGTACTGCGCATGCGTTCAACCAGGTGATGGATGACTTCCTCACCGGAGGCGTCGAGTTCATTGATGCCATTGCCGACGATGAGCAGGTAGGGGGCTTTCGGATTGCTTGCCACCGCTTCGAGAATGGCATCCTCGAAGTAGGAAACGTTGGCGAAATA
>CAJBAP010000055.1 GCA_903950295.1 uncultured Rhodocyclaceae bacterium | reverse complement strand
ATGAAATAACGCGGCAGCGCCCCACCCTCCGTTTCGGGATGGAACAAACTGAAACGGTGGCATTCTTCGAACCCCGCGAGGCCGGCGGGAAACTCGATGACGCGGTCGGGTTCGACTTCAATCGAGCCGGAGTGTGGATTGTCTATGTTCATGGCAGTCATCAGTCTATCTCCTCACCAGCATGGCATCGTCAAGCCCCATGGTCTTCAGTTTGGCACGCGCGCTGTCCACCTCGGCCTTTGTAGCGAAGGGGCCGACCTGTACGCGCGATTCGATCTGCGCCGGAATGCCGGCTGCCTGCAACCGTGTCACCAGTTCCTCGGCATTGGCGTGATTGCTGAAGACACCCACCTGCACCAGAAAACGCCTTCCGGCCTCGGCGGCCTGCGTCAGGGGACGCGATGCGGGCGCATGTTGCACTTGCGCCTGGGTTGGAGCCCGCGCCGCCATGGCCGGGCGACTGTCTTCGGGAATCACGCGGGCAATCTCGCGCTGCGCATCCGGTTTGACCGGGACAGCAACCGGGGCAGAGGGTTTGACTGCGGCTTGACGTGCCATCGCGGGCGGTGTCACGGGTTTGGCGGATTTCATCGGCTTTTCGAGTGCTGCCGGTGCCAGCGGCGTGTCGGTACGCTCCGGCACCCCTTCGGCAACGACCGGCTTGGGCTCTTCGGCCTTCACTTCGGCAGGCTTTTCCTCGATGACGTCTTCCTTCTTTGCCGCTACCGCAAGCTCGGTGGGCTCTGCAGGTGCGGCAGCCATCTTGGGCATGGCGGGCGCCTGCGGTTTGTTGAGCGAGTCATAGACCGCCAAACCACCGAGCAGACCAACAATCGCCACGCCGGCAACGGCGATGCGCGACAACAGGCGCTTTCTCAGCACCTCGTCGTCTTCAGCCACCGGGTTAACGCCTGCGGTGGCCGGATTCATCGAGTCCGTCGTTTGTGGCGTATTCATCTGCGCCATGCTCATCTCCCTCGTCAAAATTCTTGCTGCCGCGACTCAGTGCATGCACCAGTTCTGCCTCGGCCAGCGAAATTCCCAAGCGATCGGCCACGTCCTGCGCAGACATGCCGCGCTGGGCGAGTTCCATCGCCTCGGAGTATTGCGGCGATACTCGACGTGCCGCCCGCAGTTCTTCCACTTCGACGCGCATGCGTTCCATTTCGTCGCGCATGCGCTGTACTTCCATTTCAACATCCGAGCGGGCCAGATGCTCTGACAGATGCTCGCCAAAACCGGGGCGCCGTGGCGTACCCGGATGAGACGATGGCGCTTCCGCTGCATCGCCAAACAAATCCTTCACATCGTCCCAGTCGAAAGTCGGCGCCGGCGGGGCGGCAAATGGCTCGTGTGACGAGGCTTCTTGTTCCGCCGACTCCTCGGCGTAGGCCGCCACTGCAGCAGCGGATGATAGGGACAACGCTGGCTCCGCAACCACGTCTGCCTCGGCACGGTGGCGCAGTGGAGAAACCGTTTCGACGGAGGGGGTTACCACGGGTTCGTGTTCCGGCAGGGAATGACGCTGCCGTCCCACCTGGACCAGTCTGAGCAGCATGATCACCAGATAAACGGCCGCCAGTGCCACCAGAAGCAGCATCGCGTCGCGCAAGCCGAATCCGGACCATTCCATTACCGCCGTCCGACATCCGACCGCACACCCGAAAAGCTGCCGCGCCGGGCTCTTGCATCCGGATTGCGGTTGATATCGACGAGCATGGCAGTAACAGGCAAACGGTGAACCCCCATTCAGGGTAAGTTGATCCCATCATAGCCGCGCTGTAAACCGCGCAAAAAGTGGATCAGGCTGCTGTTTTCACCATGTTTCTGCCACAAAGCCGCACCGGACCGCCGCAGCTCTGACCGAAGTGCTTGAAGTTCGCGCCTCAGACCTCACATAAGGTTACAAATTATGGCGTTATGGCAGGGAACCTCCGCCGTATGCTCCGGGTCGTAATCTGACCTGTATGAACGAAGAAAGGATTTTGCGATGAACCGCAGGCGGCTGACGCTGATCGAGGTGCTACAACCCCAATGCTTCCAGACCACACCGGAACGCTCACGCGTGACGCGCACCATCGTGCAACCGGAAATCGACAGCTTCGAGCAGACCGAGGCGCAATCCGAAGCCTTGGCCGGGGCTGCTGAAAAGTCGGCGCTAGCGGGACGGCGTTCCGGCACGCGTAATGCCCACCTGACACCACCACCCACGCCACATCTGGCCGCACAACTGGTCGGCGCCTGATTGCCACTACTCGGCAGTCGGTACCTCGCGCTTGCTGCCATCGGCGTTAAGGCAAACATAGGTCAGGGTTGCCTCGGTCACCTTCACCACGATGGGATGCGCCGGGTCACGCTCGGCAAAAACCTGCACATCGACAGTGATCGATGTGCGGCCGATCTTGGTTACCTTGGCGTAGAAGCTGACCACATCACCAGCCGAGATCGGCTGTTTGAACAGGAAGGAATTGACGGCAACGGTCGCGATGCGGCCGCGCGCACGCCGCATCGCCGGAATCGCCCCGGCAATATCGACCTGCGCCATCACCCAGCCACCGAAGATATCGCCCGCCGCGTTGACGTCGGCCGGCATCGGCATCACCCGCAACACCGGCTCCTGGCCGGGAATGATCACGCCTGCATGTTGGCTCATGCGGGGAATCATACCGCAGCACCCCGCCAACCCTGCACTGCTAAAATTTCGCCATGCGCCGCGATATAGCATTGCCGGGTCCGCCGGCCACTGAACGCCACGACTGGCAAACCGTCAAAACTCTTTTCCCCTATCTATGGCAATGGCGCGGACGCATCCTGCTGGCGCTGGCCTGCCTGATCGGCGCCAAGTTGGCCAACGTTGGCGTACCGCTCATTTTCAAGGACATCATCGACGGCTTTGCTCCCGCCAACGCCGCACTGACCGTCCCGCTGGCACTGATCGCTGTATACGGCGTGCTGCGCTTTTCGGTATCGCTATTTACCGAATTGCGCGAACTGATCTTTGCCCGTGTTACCCAGCGTGCCGTCCGCACCATCGCCCTGCAGGTCTTCGAGCATCTGCACCGGCTATCACTGCGCTTCCACCTCGAGCGCCAGACCGGCGGGCTGACACGCGATATCGAGCGCGGCACGCGTGCCGTCAGTTCGCTGATCAGCTACACGATCTACTCGATCCTGCCGACGCTGGTGGAGGTCGGGCTGGTGCTGGGCATTCTGGCCAGCCGCTATGAAGCCAGTTTCTTCCTGATCGCCACCAGTACGCTGGTGGTGTATGTGATCTTCACGATCATCCTCTCCAACATGCGCGTGCATAT
>CAJBAP010000054.1 GCA_903950295.1 uncultured Rhodocyclaceae bacterium | reverse complement strand
TCGTGAAATCGAACACTTCCTCGCCACCGGTGCCATCCCGCCAGCGCCGACTTTTACCGAGATCCACGCCATCCTGCGCGCCCACCTCGCCGATCTGTACAGCTTCTATGGCGAGGACACCGGTGTCAGGATCGCGCGCAAGCACATCTCCTGGTACACCAAGGGCATCGTCGGTGCAGCGCGCTTTCGCCATGCGATGAATCAGTTGGAAAACATCGATGCGCAGCTGGCCGCCACTGACGAATTCTTCCTCGGCTCGACCGGCGCGCACAGCGCCAACGATCCACTTCCCTACCGGGACGCCGCATGAGCAATGAACTTGCCGATTGCGTCCGCCGCAATCTCAACCGCTACTTTCGCGACCTCGACGGCGAAGCGCCGCATGCGATCTACGGCATGGTGCTCGCGTGCGTCGAAAAGCCCATGCTCGAAGTCGTACTTAAACAGGCCCAAGGAAACCAGACGGTTGCAGCCGAAATGCTGGGTATCAGCCGTAGCACTTTGCGGCGCAAGCTTGCCGACCATAATCTCTCTTGAACAGGTGAAGACATGAAAGTAACTCAGGCTCTCATCAGCGTTTCCGACAAACGCGGCACCGTCGACTTCGCGCGCGAACTTGCCACCCTCGGCATCAAGCTGCTGTCCACCGGCGGCACCGCCAAGCTGTTGCGCGACGCAGGCCTCGCCGTCACGGATGTTTCCGATTACACCGGCTTCCCCGAGATGCTCGACGGTCGCGTCAAGACTCTGCATCCAAAAGTGCATGGCGGCATCCTCGGCATTCGTGGCAACGCCGAGCACGCGGCCACCATGGCCAAGCACGACATTCCGACCATTGACCTAGTCGTCGTCAATCTCTACCCATTCGCGCAGACCATCGCCAAAAAAGATTGCACGCTCGAGGACGCCATCGAGAACATCGATATCGGCGGCCCGACCATGGTGCGCGCCGCAGCCAAGAACCACGGCAACGAAACAGGCGGCTGCGCGGTCGTCACCGATCCCGAAGACTATGCCGGCATCGTCGCGGAACTGAAAACGAACAATGGCGCGATTTCCGCCGCCACGCGCTTCACGTTGGCGAAAAAGGCCTTCGTGCATACCGCGCGCTACGACAGCGCCATCGCCAACTGGCTCACGAGCCTGGATCAGGACAACAAGCCGACCACCTTCCCCGAGCGCCTGCAACTGGCCTTCGACAAGGCCGACACCATGCGCTACGGTGAGAACCCGCACCAGCAGGCCGCCTTCTATCGCGAGCCAACGCCACCCTCCGGCACTATCGCCAGCTACCAGCAACTGCAGGGCAAGGAACTTTCCTACAACAACATCGGCGATTCCGATGCGGCATGGGAGGCGGTGAAGGCTTTTGACTCGGCAAGCCCGACCTGCGTCATCGTCAAGCATGCCAATCCCTGTGGCGTGGCACTTGGCGCGACGGCCGAAGAAGCTTATCGCCGCGCCTTCTCCACCGACCCGACCTCCGCCTTCGGCGGCATCATCGCCTTCAACTGTGCCATCGACAAAGCCACGGCCGAAGCCGTTGCCGGCCAATTTGCCGAAGTCATCATCGCGCCCGAAATCACTGCCGAAGCCCGCGTGGTATTCGGTGCCAAACAGAACCTGCGCGTACTCGTGGTGCCGATGGGTACCAACGCCGGCGCCTTCGACTTCAAGCGCGTCGGTGGTGGCCTGCTGGTGCAGACGGCCGACGAGGCGCGCATCACGCAAAGCGATATCAAGGTCGTGACCAAGCGTGTGCCGACCGAACAGGAAATGCGCGACCTGTTGTTCGCCTGGAAAGTTGCCAAGTACGTCAAGTCCAACGCCATCGTCTACTGCAAGGACGCCATGACCGTCGGTGTCGGCGCCGGCCAGATGAGCCGCGTTGATTCCGCACGCATCGCCGCCATCAAGGCCGAGAACAACAAGATGACCGTTGCCGGTTCGGTGGTGGCCTCGGATGCTTTCTTCCCCTTCCGCGACGGGCTCGACGTGCTGGCCCATGCCGGCGCGACGGCAGTGATCCAGCCGGGCGGCTCGGTGCGTGATGCGGAAGTGATCGCCGCTGCGGATGAACACAACATCGCAATGGTGTTCACCGGCTTCCGCCACTTCAGGCATTAAGGACCCCGGCATCATGAAACTCCTCGTCATCGGTTCCGGCGGCCGCGAACACGCCCTGGCCTGGCGGCTGGCACAGTCACCGAAGGTGCAGAAAATCTATGTCGCGCCCGGCAATGCCGGCACGGCACACGAGGACGGCCTGGAGAACCTGCCGCTCACGCATATTCCCGATCTCGTCGCCTTCGCCCGCGATAACGACATCCATGCCACGGTGGTCGGCCCCGAG
>CAJBAP010000053.1 GCA_903950295.1 uncultured Rhodocyclaceae bacterium | reverse complement strand
GCTTGCCTGACCTGCCATACCGAGGCCGCCCGGCAGGTGCATCGCACCAAGCACTGGACCTGGGAGTTCATGAATCCCGACAATAAGCAGAAGCTGGGCAAGAAGAACGTCATCAACAATTTCTGCATCTCGATTTCCTCGAACTATGCCGCCTGTACCGCCTGTCACGTCGGTTACGGCTGGAAAGACAAGAATTTCGACTTCACCAAGGAAGAAAACGTCGACTGCGTGGTCTGCCACGATACGACAGGCACTTATTCGAAGCCGCCTGGCCTTGCCGGAAATCCGGTGGTGGGCGCGCCGATAGAACTGCCGCCGGGCTCCGGCAAGATACTCAAGCCGGTCGATCTGTCCAAGGTGGCGCAGAAGGTCGGCAAGACCAGCCGCGACACCTGCGGCGCTTGCCACTTCAGCGGCGGCGGCGGCGACGGCGTCAAGCACGGCGACATGGATACCTCGCTGGCGGCACCTGATGCCGAGGTGGATATCCACATGGACGCGGCAGGCCTCGATTTCACCTGCGGCACCTGTCACAAGACCTCGAGCCATGATGTGCCGGGCAGTCGCTACACCCCCACCGCCATCGACAAGGGTGGCGCGCACGTGCGCGGCAAGGCCAAGGAGGGCAATCCCGCCACCTGCGTCGCCTGCCACGACAATACGCCGCACAAGAAAGCCAAGCAGGCCGAGCGTCTCAACCACCATGCCAACAAAATCGCCTGCCAGACCTGCCATATTCCGGCGTTCGCGCGCGGCGGCATTCCCACCAAGATGGTCTGGGACTGGTCAACCGCCGGCAAGCTCGACAAGGATGGCAAGCAGTTTTCCACGAAGGATGAGCACGGGCATGTCGTCTATGCGTCGCACAAGGGCGATTTTGTGATGGGTACCAACGTCAAGCCCGAGTATCGCTGGTTCAACGGTGAAGTCACCTACACCCTGATCGGTGACAAGATCGAAAAGAGCGACAAGCCGATCGGCATCAACAAGATTGGCGGTAGCCCGACCGATGGCAAGTCGCTGATCTGGCCGATGAAGATCATGCGTGGCAAGCAGCCTTACGATCCTGAAAACAAGACGCTCGTCACCCCCCACACGGCGGGTAACGACGACACCGGTTTCTGGAAGAACCTCCAATGGGAAAAGGCCATCACTACCGGCATGCAGAACACCGGCGCGCCCTTCTCGGGCAAGGTGGACTTCATCTCGACGGAAATGTACTGGCCGATCACCCACATGGTGGCGCCCAAGGACAAGGCCGTCGCTTGCAACGAATGCCACACCAAGGGTGGTCGCCTCGAAGGCCTCGAGGGTGTCTATCTGCCCGGCCGCGACGCTATTCCGCTGCTCGATAACGCCGTCAAATTGCTCGCTCTGCTGACGCTGCTCGCCATGCTGGGACACGGCGCACTGCGTATCTTCACCAGCATGAAACACTGAGGGAAATTCAAATGTCCGAACAAATTTACATCTTCAAGATCTTCGAACGCATCTGGCACTGGGGGCAGGCCGCACTGATCTTCTTCCTGATGCTGACCGGTTTCGAAGTCCACGGGCTCTACGGTAACTTCGGTTTCGAGAAAGCGGTGAACCTGCATACCATCGGCGCCTGGACGCTGATCGGCCTGTGGCTGTTTGCGATTTTCTGGCACATCACCACCGGCGAGTGGAAGCAGTACATTCCATCCACAAAAAACGTGACGGCGATGGGGAAGTACTACCTTTCCGGTATCTTCAAGGGTGCGCCGCACCCGCACCGCCTGACGCAGTTGACCAAGCATAACGCGCTGCAGAAGCTCGCCTACCTCTTCATTCTGGTCTTCGTCGGTCCGCTGATCTGGGCCACTGGCTGGCTCTACCTGTTCTACGACCAGTGGGCGGCTTGGGGGTTGGGTGGCTTGTCCCTGTCGTATGTTGCCCTGGGCCATCTGCTCGGCGCCTACATGATGCTGTTGTTCGTGATCGCCCACGTTTATCTGACCACGACCGGCGCCACACCGCTAGCGCATATCAAGGCGATGATCACCGGCTGGGAAAAGGTTCACTGAAACCCGTGGCAAAGCCAAATAAAAATCCCCGCTGCGGCGGGGATTTTTTCGGGCGCTAGCGGGACGTCGGTTTCAGTTTCCTGAACAGGGTACGTTCTCCAATGCCAAGGCGGCGTGCCAGGGACTGACGGTCGCCGGGGTGGTTGGCAACCGCCCACGTCAGATAACGCCGTTCGAGACCTTCCAGTGTCAGCCATTCCGCTTCGTCCTGAGATACGACAGGTACGACATCCGGCAGGTCAAGGAAGTAGGGCCCGTCATCGGTGTCTAGCAGGTGGCATGGCTCGATCTCGTCGCCATCCGCCAGCAGGCTGGCCCGCTCAAGCAGGTTGCGCAGTTCGCGGATATTACCTTCGAAGGGAAGTTGAGCAAGGGTAGCCAGCGCTGCCTGGCTTAGGCGTAAGTGGCGATTCGGGGCCACGCGCTTGAGCAGCGATTCGGCGAGCATTGGCAGGTCCTCTGCTCGTTCGCGCAGGGAGGGGATGCGTACCGGGAAGGTGTTGATACGGAAATACAGGTCGCGCCGGAAGCTCTCGTCTTTCACCATGGCGGCGAGATTGCGGTGGGTGGCCGAGACCATGCGGAAATCCGTCCGTAGCGTCTCCACGCTGCCGACGCGACGGTAGGTGCCTGTCTCGAGCAGACGCAACAGCTTGACCTGTTGCTGGAGTGGCAGTTCGCCAACCTCATCCAGAAACAAGGTGCCACCGCTCGCGGCCTCCACCAGCCCCAACTTGCGGTGAGTGGCCCCGGTGAAGGCACCCCTCTCATAGCCGAAGAGTTCGCTCTCGAACAGTGTCTCGGTGAGTCCGGAACAGTCCAAGGTAACAAACGGCCCTTTCCAGCGCGGACTGGCCTCATGGATGACCCGTGCCACCAGTTCCTTGCCTGTGCCCGTCTCGCCCAGCAGCATCACCGCCGCCATCGAAGGTGCCACCCGCATTACTCGTGCCAACATGCGCTTAAAAGGGGCCGTCCGGCCTACCAGCCCTTGGGCGGCAGGATGCGCACTGGCTTGACGCACTACCCGCATGGTTTCGACGAAAAAGGCGACTTGCCCGGTCTGGTCACGGATCGGCGTGGTTTCCACGTCCACATGCTCTTCGCCGCGGGACGTATGGTGTAAATGCAGTACCCGCCGTATCTGACCATCGGCACGGCTGTCCTGGAGTGGACAGGATTCGCCGGCCTGGTCGCAGGGCGTGCTGAAGTGGTGTGAGACCTCGTAACACTTGCGCCCGACAACTGACTGGCAGCTATCGAATTCGCAGCGATAGGCTTGATTGGCGGCCAGTATCTGGTAGTCGCTGTCCATGACGATGCGCGGCTCGTCGAAGCCTTCCAGGAATGAAGCCAACTCGGACAGGTTGAGGCTTAAGCCAGACATGGTGTTTTGAGGTTAGTGTCAAAAAAGTCATTTACATCAACTCGACTGCCGCCATTATCTGCGCTGGTGGCTTGGGTTTCAATCTGTTTATCTTGCCGAGAGTCGGAAGACTTATCCAACCGATTGAATTATTTGACAGTTATTGTGTAGGCGTAGGGGATGACTTAGCTGGCACGAATGTTGTATGTCTCGGAGTATTAACTGCAAAGGAGATGAAAATGAGAGCGAGCCCAATACCCAAGTGCGATGAAGAATTGATCGCCGAGATAGACAAACATGAAACCAGTTGTACGATCGACGACGTCGTGAATCAATTGAAGGCGCGAATTCACGGCGACGATAAACTGAATTTCCTAATGGTGTGCGAGCCATCCCCGGAAATGATCGTCGATGGAGAGTGCAACCTTGAGAAGCCTGGTGAGCGGAAGTTCTGCGTCGGCGTCTTGTTTGCCGACACGGCACAGACCATCGGGCGAGGCCGGGCCGTCCACGTCTCAGACCTAGGCGACAGGTTTGCCGTCAGTTTCATGGAGGCTGCCGACCTCCACCAGCCGGGAACTGTGCGATCGATGATGCAACGTCTGTTTGCGTAAGCATACAGGCGCCGTCCTGCTAGCGCCGACTTTTTACTGCTGTGGTTTGACGCGTCGAAATGCTCGCCAGATCGCCAGATCATAGATGATCTTCAGCACGCCGCAGGCCAGCAGTGGTGCGGCGAACCAGCCGGCAGCGAAGAGTGCGCCGCCAATGGCGGGACTCGCAGCGGCGGCCAGACTGCGCGGCACGGCGGTGAAGCTCGCAGCGGCAGCGCGCTCGGCCGGTGTGACGACGGCCATGACGAAGGCGGAACGCGTCGGCACATCCATCTGCGACAGCAGGCTGCGCAGCAGCAGCAGCGCCAGCGCCCACTCGATCTCTGGCGCCAACGCGGCGAGGATGAGGCAGATGTTGGCGGGGATGTGCGTGAACACCATCGTGTTGAGCAGGCCGATGCGCTTGGCTACCCAAGGGGCCGCCAGTTGCGAGGTCGCCGTGAGCATACCGGCCCAGAAGAAGAAACTGCCGGCGGCGCTGAGCGAAAGGCCGAAGCGCTCGAACAGCCACAGTGCCAGAAGCGTATTCACCACCAGTCCGCCGGCGAAGGCATCGAGCGAGAACAGCGCGGCGAGCTTGAAGACGATGTCGCGTGATGGCCCGAGCGGGGTGGGCGGTAGCGTTTTTTCATGTGCCTGTGGTTCCGGCAGCCGCCGATAGAGCGCGAAGATCAGCAGCCCCACCGCGCCATAGAGAACGAACATGCCGCGCAGGGCGACGAGGCGGTCGATGCCGAAGCCGCCGAGCCAGTCTGGCACGCCGGTGGCGAGTGCGCCGACGGCCGCACAGAGTGCACCGGTCAGGCTATAGCGGGCAAACAGGGAAGTGCGCAAGTCGCCGTGCGCCGCCTCGGCGAGCCGCGCGTGTTCCAGTGGCAAAAAGATGCTGACATCGCCCGAGCTGGGATTCATCGTGCCGACGAAAGCCACCAGCAGTAGCGGCCAGAAGCTCGTCATGCCCGCCAGTGCCAGTCCCGTTGCGGCCATCAGCAAGGCAGCGACCAGCAGCAGGCTGCGTTGATGGAAGCGGTGGCCCCAACTGCCGAGCGCCAGTGTCATCAGCGCCGAACCCAGCAGTGTGGCGGTGCTGATGAGCCCGACCTCCCAGGTTCCCAGGCCCAGCGCCAGCAGGTAGGCCGGTAACAGGATGGCGACAAAGCCGTCAGTGAAGGCTCGCAACGCGCGACCCACCAGGAGCAGTCTGGCTTCCGGTGCGATGCCGGCAATAGCCTGCCTGGCAGGCGCTTCGTTCATCCGGTATATTCCTTCCATGTGTTTTTCTGTAATCGTGCATCGCATGGTACAGCGCTTCCATGCTGTTTGAAGTCTCCGGCGTTACCGCTCCGCTCTGGTTGCCGCCGCTGGTAGCTTTCGGCATATCCTTCTTCACCTCGATGGCGGGCGTCTCGGGCGCATTTCTGTTGCTGCCGTTCCAGATGAGTGTGCTCGGCTATGTCGCGCCCTCGGTTTCGGCCACCAATCTCGTCTTCAATCTGGTGGCCATTCCCAGCGGCGTCTGGCGCTATGCGCACGAGGGACGCATGGACTGGCGGTTGGCCTGGCTGATTGTCGCCGGCACCCTGCCGGGCCTCTTGGCGGGTTGGTGGTTGCGGGTGCATTGGCTGATCGATCCGCGCGCGTTCAAGCTGTTCGCCGGCGTGGTGCTCTTGCTGCTGTCACTCAAGCTGCTGCGTGCTGTGCCCGATGCGAGTGGCGCGTCGGAACCCGCGAACTTTGCTACCCGCCCGGTCTTTTTGCTGGCGCTGGTTGTCGGCGTGATCGGCGGCGCCTATGGCGTCGGTGGCGGCGCATTCATGGCGCCTTTCCTCGTCGGGCTGTACGGCTTGTCGCTCTACCGCATCGCCGGCGCCACACTGTTCGGCACGCTGGTGACCTCGGTAGTCGGCGTTCTGCTCTATCAGTTTCTGCCGGCGCCGCCGGGTGTTGAAACCAGCCCGGACTGGGCTCTCGGCATCCTCTTCGGCAGCGGTGGTGCCGCAGGCATGTACGCCGGCGCGCGGATGCAAAAACGTGTGCCACAACGACTGCTCAGGCGAGGGCTGGCCGTGGTGTTCGGGCTCCTGGCGGCACAGTATGTCGGCCAGTGGCTGTTGCGATAAGCTCGGACTTGCTTCCTGCCACGCTATAGTTGCGGCCGCAATGGCGATTTTATTGGTTGAACCGAAGGGGTATGTAACATGACAAAAGGCAAGCATCAGCCCGTACTCGGCATCATTGGTGGCAGTGGTGTATATGACATCGAAGGCCTGACCAACAAGCGCTGGGAACGCGTAGGCTCACCGTTTGGTGAAGCCTCCGACGAACTCCTGTTCGGCGACCTGAACGGTCAGCAAATGGTTTTCCTGCCACGTCACGGTCGCGGTCACAAGATTCCGCCCTCCGAAATCAACTTCCGCGCCAACATCGACGCCTTGAAACGTGCCGGTGTCACCGATGTCGTGTCGGTCAGCGCCGTCGGTTCGCTGCGCGAACACCTGCGACCCGGCATGTTCGTCATTGCCGACCAGTTCATCGACCGCACCTTCGCCCGCACCAAGAGCTTCTTCGGCACCGGCTGCGTTGCCCATGTGTCGATGGCCCACCCGGTCTGCCACCGACTCGGCGACCACATTGAAGCCGCGGCGAAGGCGGCCGGCATCGAAGCCGTGCGCGGCGGCACCTACCTCGTCATGGAAGGCCCGCAATTCTCCAGCTACGCTGAATCCGAGCTCTATCGCAGCTGGAACTGCGACGTGATCGGCATGACCAACATGCCCGAAGCCAAGCTCGCCCGTGAAGCCGAACTCTGCTACGCCACGGTCGCGATGGTCACCGACTACGACTGCTGGCATCCCCATCACGATGACGTCACCGTCGACGCCATCATCAAAGTGCTACTGGCCAATGCCGACAACGCGCGCAGCCTGGTAAAGCAAGTGGCACCGCGCCTGCACGATGATCCAAAGGCATCTACCTGTGCCTGCCGCGCCGCACTTGAATACGCCATCATCACCGCCCCCGAAGCGCGCGATCCGGACATGCTCAAGCGCCTGGATGCCGTTGCCGGTCGCGTACTCAACCCCCGCTAATTCGTTTGGAGATAACGTCATGCCGATCAAATCCCGTATCCGTACCGTCCCCCACTACCCCAAGCAGGGGGTGATGTTCCGCGACATCACCACCCTCCTGAAAGATCCGGTGGGATTCCGTATCGCCATCCATGAACTGGCCAACCGCTACACCGGCATGAAAATAGACAAGGTCGCGGGTATCGAATCGCGCGGCTTCATTCTGGGCGCGCCGCTGGCCTACCTGCTGGGACTGGGATTCATCCCGATCCGCAAGAAAGGCAAGCTGCCGGCAGAAACGATCGGCCATGACTACGAACTGGAATACGGCACCGACCGTATCGAGATGCACGTCGATGCCGTGAGCAAGGGAGAAAAGATCCTGCTGGTCGACGATCTGATTGCCACCGGCGGCACGGCCGAGGCGGCGGTGAAACTGATCGAGAAGATGGGTGGCACCATTGTCGAATGCTGCTTCGCCATCGATCTGCCAGATCTGGGCGGATGCAAGCGTCTCGAGAAACTCGGGCAGAAGGTGTTCTCCCTCTGCGAATTTGAAGGTGACTGAGGGGCAACTGATGATGACGCAACAAGATCAGGTAGTAGAAACCCTGCGCTGGCGGGACGGCCGGCTGGAGATGATCGACCAGCGCATCCTGCCAGCGACGTTTGCCTACATCGGCTACTGTTCTGCCGCCGAAACGGCCGAAGGCATTCGTTCCATGGTGGTGCGCGGCGCCCCGGCGATCGGCTGTGCGGCCGCCTATGGCGTGGCACTCGAGGCGCTGCGTCTGCGAAACGCACCCGCCGCCGAATTTGCTGCGGGGATGGAGAAAGCTTTCGAAGTGCTGGCGGCGAGCCGTCCGACAGCGGTCAACCTGTTCTGGGCGCTCAAGCGCATGCGTGGCGTGTGGGATGGTGTGAAGGATCGCCCGGTTGGCGCGATCGCTGACCGTCTGCTGGCCGAAGCGCATGAGGTGACGGCGGAGGACATCCGCATCAATCGCGCCATGGGGGCATACGGTGCCGCCCTGTTGCCGGATGGTGCACGTGTGCTGACACACTGCAACGCCGGCGCACTGGCGACGGCCGGACACGGCACGGCACTAGGCGTGATTCGTTCCGCTGTTGAAGCCGGCAAGAAGATATCGGTGATCGCCGACGAAACCCGCCCCTTCCTGCAAGGTGCCCGCCTGACGGCCTGGGAAATGGTGCAGGAGAAGATTCCCGTCACACTGATCACCGACAACATGGCCGGCCACATGATGAGCCACGGCGAAGTGGATGCCGTGGTGGTCGGCACCGACCGGGTAGCCGCCAACGGCGATGTGGCCAACAAGATCGGCACCTACATGGTGGCGGTGTTGGCGCGGCGCCACAACATTCCCTTCTATGTGGCTTGCCCGTTGTCGACGATCGATCTCGGCATTCCGGATGGATCGGCCATCCCGATCGAAGAACGTGCTGCCGAAGAGGTCACGGGATTCCGCGACTGTCAGTGGGCAGCAGCAGGCGTCAAGGTGCGCAACCCCGCTTTCGATGTGACGCCCGCCGAACTGGTCAGCGGCCTGATCACGGAAAAGGGCGTCGTTCTCAACCCTGATCGGGAGAAGGTGGCGGCTTTGTTTCGGGTGTGATTTATGAATGAGGCTATCTGAAGCCAAACAGTTTTCCCAACTGCTTCAGGGGTGTCTCTGCGCACCAGGCATAGAGCGCGTCGTACATCACCATGCCCTGTTTCAGCATCTCGTGATCGTCCTCGAAATTCAACGATAGCCCCTTCGAGATGGCAACCAGGCCGGCGGCCTCCTTGGCCAGCTGCGGGGCGCCGCAGTCGGCCGCGCGGACGATGAGCGCAAGCTTGTTCAATG
>CAJBAP010000052.1 GCA_903950295.1 uncultured Rhodocyclaceae bacterium | reverse complement strand
CGTCTCGCCAGTGCCGACTTTTCCATCGCCGTACAACTCGCGTGCCTGGGCAATCGCATCCACCAAGCGCCGCGCGCCCTCCTCCGGCAGACCTTCAACCAGGCGGATCAGGACTGTTTCATCGATACCCGAATCGGGCAGTGAGTGGACTACGGAAACCATGTAGGGGGCAGTTAGGCTATCAGCAGTTCGAAGCCAACCGATAGGTATTGCGTCCCGCAGCTTTGGCGGCATAGAGTGCCTTGTCCGCAGCCTTCTTCAACAGCAACTCATCGGCCCCATCGTCAGGAAAGATGGCGATGCCGATACTCCCGGACACTTGGGCGCTACCCTCCGCCAACTCGAATGGCTCGGCTAATGCCCGGTTGACGCGGCGTGCGACCTCCTCCATTTCACCCGGGCTGTTCAGGTCAGAGAGGATCAAGGCAAACTCATCGCCCCCCATGCGCGCCACGGTATCCGCATCGCGCACGCATTTCTCCATGCGTTTGGCCGCTTCGGCCAGCAGTGCATCACCAGCGGGATGGCCGAGCGAGTCATTGACGTTCTTGAACCAGTCGAGATCGATATACATCAACGCAAAGTTGCGCCGGTGGCGACGCGCCATCGCCAGGACGCTGACCAGGCGATCATCGAACAAACCACGATTGGGCAGGTCGGTCAGCGTATCGAAATTGGCGCGATGCAGGATGATCTCTTCGGCTTCCTTGCGTTTCGAGATGTCAATGAACGTGGCGACATGGCGGCCTTCGCCCGCCTCACCTTCCACGGTGGTAATCGCCAGCCAGGCGACGAAGGTTTCGCCGTTCTTGCGCTTGTTCCAGATCTCGCCTTCCCAGCGCCCGAGCGTGTCGAGGTGGTGCCACATCTCGGCAAAGAAGGCCGCATCGTGGCGCCCTGATTTCAGGATGCCGGGTTGCTGGCCGATGACCTCCGCCGGCGTATAACCGGTGATGGCGGTAAAAGCCGGATTGACGCGCAAGATGGCGTTGTTCTTGTCGGTCACCATAATCGCTTCCGCCGCGTTGCCGAATACTGCCGCCGCGATCAGTTGCTCCTTCTCGGCTTCGGAAAGATCGTGCGTGCGATCGACCAGTTCGAGTTCCTGGCGACGGTTGATATCTTCGAGCAACTGCAGGTGACGACGCGTGCGCCACGCCACCAGATGTCCCAATCCGGCAACCACGATAAAACCGGCCAGGTAGAGTGCCATCACCTGCTTGCGCCGCTGCCCGGCAATCTCCACCAGTTTGTCGGCCGGCATGGTCACCGATATACCACCGCGGATGTCGCCGACCTGGTAACCCTGGAATTCGTGACACTTCATACAGGGTGGCTTCACCACCAACGGTGCCATGTAGCGATGCGCCGGCCCGGGCAGAATGCCGCCGCCGTCCGCGAAAAATTCCAGGCGCTCCTTGAGACCTGATTTTTCGAAGAAGCCGAGCGATTCCGCCTCCCAGGCATCCGCTTCGTTGGCGGGACGGATTGGTTTCAGGCTGGTGATATGGAAGCGTACGCCCTCCGCCTTCTCTGCGATTTCGGCGATTTGCCAGAATGTCCTGGAGATTGAGTGTACAACGGCCACGGAGACCAAATGCCGTTACCATCCGGTCGG
>CAJBAP010000051.1 GCA_903950295.1 uncultured Rhodocyclaceae bacterium | reverse complement strand
GGGCGCGCTGGCGGCGTGCCGCAGGCGGACACCAACAGTGCTGCGAAGACGACCAGTAACGCGTTCATTGTGTTGTTCCCTTTTTCGTCGCTCCAATCGCTGCAGGCGTACCGGACTTCGCCGTCCCGCCAGCACCGACTTTTATGATCTTTTTCTCGGCGGCCGGCATCAGACGCAGAGTTTCCTCGCCGCCAGGGCCTTTCAAAACCACTGCATCCTCGCTCACTTTGACCAGTTTGGCCTCGCCCACCTTGCCGCCCAGTTCAACGACTTCCCCATTGATCAGGGCGGCCGGTTTGCCTTGTTTTCTCAGGATCACCGATTGCAGTCCGGAGGCGGTTGCGGTTTCGCCCGGCGCTGACTCGGCCGCCTGGACGGTTGCCCCGGATGGACGCGTCGGGTCGGCCAGTTGGGCATGCGCTGCGCCTGCCAGACCCAACAGAGCTGTAGCCACTCCGGCGATGATCGCTGTCACACCACGAGCCATGCGGCCTCCAGACTCAAGGTATAAACGGTCAGGGTTAGTTCGCTGACCGGGTATTTCTGTACCGCCAGGCGCATGGCACCGCGAATCAGTTTTTGTGGCCCGTTTTCGAGGTCGGCGACATACGCCAGCAGGTCGTGATAGTTGCCGGCGATCTTGACCTCGATGCCGTGCTTGTAAATATTTCCGCCGGGCATCATGGCTTTTTCTTTCTTGGCGGTGTCCGGGGCAGCCTCTTCCTTGCCCCCTTTTTTTTCTGCTGGTGCAATCAACGGCTGTGGCGACAGGGTATTCAGGCTCACCAGCGACAGGCCACGGTGACGGGTCAAAAGGGCCTGGAGCAGGGCGGGAGCTTGCTCCGGCATTACCAGTACGCGGTCGAAGCCGTGAATGTCGCGATCGATTTCGCTCAACTGCTGTCGCAACTGCTCCAGGGCGATGCGGTTGGCTGCATCCGGATCGTTCCCTTGCGCTACCAAAGCGGCCAACTGGGCACCCAACTGCCCCTGCTCGTTTTGTTGCTGATCGATATTCTTTCTCAAACGGGCCTTCTGCAATTGCGCCGGCTCGATCCAGAACGAGTGGCCGCCGAAGAGGATCAACACCAGCATGGCACCGGTTATCAACAGCTTTTCGCGCTGTTGCATGGCGGCAAAACGTGCCGACCAGTTGGCCCATTGCGCCTTGATGCCACTCATGTTGTCGCGCCCTTATCACCGACTTTGGCCTTGACAGGAATCAGCGTGAACTCATGGTAGGGCGCGGGCAAGGCTGTGCCCGGAGCAACCGGTGGTGTTTTCGTGGTGGTTGCGACGCCAAGTGGCGGTGCGTCGGGTTTCCCTGCAGCGAGCTTGAGTGCAGCGAATTCCCGCCCCTGGAAGGCCATTTCCTTGTTCAGCCGGCGAATGTATTCGGGTAGCAGGGCCGGATCAATGGTGCGCCCCTTGATTTCCATGCTGCCGCTGCCCGCATCGATATAAAAATCCATCAACCAGAGTCCGGCAACCGTCTGACGAGCAAGGCCTTGCAGGTGAGCAGCAAACGAACTGCCAGCCTCCGGCCCCAGGCTCTGGCGCAATATGACCAGCACCTCGCCACGCGTCCCCAGCAACAGGCGTTTGGCCGCGATTTCTTGCTCGAGGCGTGGGTCAGGCTTGCGGGTGGCAGCTTGTTGACCCAGCGTGGCAAGTTGTTCGCGCGTGGCCTTGAGCTGGTTCTCGCTGGCGTCTGACTGCGCCGTGAGTGCGGGCAGATCAAGCCGCGCCAGATATCCCGCAGTACCGACAGCAGCTACCAGGACAGCCATTAGCCCTACCACATTCATCAGTGCCAACCAGTCGCGTTGGCGTTCGAGTGCGGGATCGTAGAGGTTGATCTGCTGGGTCATGGGGTCGCTTACTGTTCCCGCAGGGCTGCGCCCAGCGCCAGCCAGCTTTCAGCCTGCGCGGCCGTTTCGGCAAGGCGAGGCGTTGCCTCGATGTCGAGCACATCGGCCAGATTGGCGCTCGCCACCGGCAGGGACAGGTTGGTGCGGAGATATTCGACAAAGGCCTCTCCGCCGGGCAGTGGTCCGACCAGCAGGCGCGTCAAAGGTACGCTGCTGTAATTACGATCGAAATTGTCGAGTGAGCGCTGGATATCGAGCAGTACGCGTTCGTGCAGGGTTTCGGCCTGCGGCCCGACCAGTTCCGGGCCACTTACGTCGATGTGACGCGTCATGAACAGCTCGCCCTGAAAGCTGATGGTCAGCACGCCCCCCTTGTTGTCGAAGGACACCAGCGCCAGACCGCGGTTTGGGTCCTCGAAGAGGGCTGCAAGGTTGCGTTGCGCCAGTTCGGGAACATCGATTGCGGCCAGCGGCGTTTTTGCATCCTGAAACAGGTGAACCCGCGGCTGCAGGATATCGTGACTGGCCACCACGACCCACAATTGAGGGGTGCGGCTGCCTGGTGCCGGAATGTCGAGGATATCGATGCTGGCGCGGTCCACGGGGAAATCGACCATTTCCTTCACCCGCCAGCGCAAGACCTCGCGCAGTTCTTCACGCGGCATGTCTTTTGCCCCGTCGGGTGCATCGACCTGTAATAGCTGATATTGCCCGTGCCACAGCAGCGTGGTGCAGCGGTTGCGGGCCAGGCGTTTGGCGTTTTTCAGGCGTTTCAGGGCGTCGAGCTCACTGCCTTCGCGGGCGAAGCTGTCGCAGGCGCGCACGAGCGGCCGCTCATCGCGTCGAAGCGCCACGTCTGCGATAGCGATGCGGTCGACACCGAAGACTATCGACGTCCAACCATCCGCTTCCGCCTGTTTTTGCCAAAAAGCCATATCCGGACCTGTTTTACCTTGTGCCCGGAGTCTAGCTTTCGACTAAAGGAAGATATGGCCGAAAAGAGGGTGAAAAATCAGCCAGATGTGCCGGCGGTACGGCAAACTTGCCGTACCGCCAGCGCCGACTTTTCGGCGTTACCCCGCCGGAAACCAGCACCACTTCAGGCATTGCTCCGCCGGAAGTCCGCTCTTTACTTGAAGCCGATGATGGGTTGATCCACTGCGAGGCTTTCGCCCGGCTTGGCCAGCAGCTCATCGACCACGCAGTCGCGCTCGGCTTTCAGCACGTTCTCCATCTTCATCGCCTCGATCTTCGCCAAAACCTCGCCGGCCTTGACCTCCTGGCCAGGAATGACGGCAATCTGGGTCAGCAGACCTGGCATCGGTGAAAGTAGAAATTTCGAGGTGTCCGGCGGCGCCTTTTTCGGCATCAACGATTGCAGATGGGCGGCACGGGCCGTCATGACCATCAGGTCGGCCTGCGTGCCCCAGTGGAACAGGCGGTATTTGAGGCTGCGGCGCTCGACCTGCATGCAGAAGGCTTCGCCGTTCAAGGTGCCCTGATAAAGTGCCTGGCCAAATTGCCAGGGACTGCGAATTTCGTAGCGTTCGCCGGCGAAGACTACGTCCCAGCCACTGGCACCGTTGGGGGCGGCGTTGATGCTTACCTGGTGGTCGCTGCCATCCTCGAGTCGTACCACGAATTCCGACCCCGGCCGGTATTCGTGCCCAGGCATCTGGCCGGTAATGGTGGCGTTCCTGGCCAGGTACTGGCGGTGCATGGCGGCGGCCACGGTGATCAGCATGGCCGGATCGTCGTGTGGTACGTCGGCGGCGTTGAAGCCGTGCGGGTACTCCTCGGCAATCAGGCCGGTGTTGAAATTGCCAGAAACGAAGCGCGGATGCTGCATCAGTGCAGCCTGGAAGGAGATGTTCGAGGCCACGCCACGAATCACGAAGGCATTTAGCGCATCGCGCATGCGGGCGATGGCCGCATCACGCGTGGCGCCATGCACGATCAACTTGGCGATCATCGAATCGTAATACATCGAGATTTCCCCGCCCTCATACACACCGGTATCGACGCGCACTGCGGAGAGTGGCCCGAAGCTTTGCGCGGCCGGCGGGTTGAACTTCACCAGTCGGCCGGTCGAGGGCAGGAAGCCGCGGAAGGGGTCTTCCGCATTGATGCGGCATTCCATCGCCCAGCCGTTCAACTGAACGTCCTCCTGCTTGAAGGGCAGCGGCTCACCGGCGGCGACGCGGATCATCAATTCCACCAGGTCGAGGCCGGTGATGAGTTCCGTTACCGGGTGCTCGACTTGCAGGCGGGTGTTCATCTCGAGGAAGTAGAACGACTTGTCCTTGCCGACGACGAACTCGACGGTGCCGGCGCTTTGATACTTCACCGCCTTGGCCAGCGCTACGGCTTGTTCGCCCATGGCCTTGCGCGTCACTGGGTCGAGGAAGGGCGAGGGCGCTTCTTCGATGACCTTCTGGTGGCGCCGCTGGATCGAGCACTCGCGCTCTTGCAGATAGATACAGTTGCCCTGCGCATCGCCGATTAGCTGGATCTCGATGTGGCGCGGTTCCTCGACATACTTTTCGATGAAGACGCGGTCGTCACCGAACGCATTTTTTGCTTCGGTCTTGCACGAGCTAAAGCCTTCGTGCGCCTCCTTGTCATTATGGGCGACGCGCAGACCCTTGCCCCCGCCACCCGCCGAAGCCTTGATCATCACCGGATAGCCGATACCCTTGGCGATGTCGACTGCCTGTTCCGGCGTGTCGATGGCCTCGTTATAGCCGGGAATGACATTGACTTTGGCTTCCAGCGCCAGCTTCTTGGAGGCGATCTTGTCGCCCATCGCCGCCACCGAATAGTGCTTCGGGCCGATGAAGATGATGCCCGCCTCCTCGAGTTTCTGCGAGAAGCTGGCGTTTTCGGAGAGGAAGCCGTAGCCCGGATGCACGGCCTCGGCACCGGTCTCTTTGCAGGCGGCGATGATCTTGTCCATCACCAGATAGCTTTCCTTCGAGGGTGCCGGGCCGATGCAGACGGCCTCGTCGGCCATTTCCACATGCAGCGCATCCTTGTCGGCCTCGGAATAGATGGCCACGGTGGCTATGCCCATTTTGCGGGCGGTCTTGATGACGCGGCAGGCAATCTCTCCGCGGTTGGCGATCAGAATTTTCTTGAACATGATTGGTTTCTCCCCGGCGCTCAGAGCGGAATGTTCCCGTGCTTGCGCCACGGATTGGTAATGGACTTGTTACGCAACATCACCAGCGAACGGCAGATGCGCTTCCTTGTTTCATACGGCTGGATCACATCATCGATGAAGCCGCGTGCGCCGGCGACGAAGGGGTTGGCGAATTTAGCCTTGTACTCTGCTTCCTTCGCGGCCAGTTTGGCCGGGTCGCCCTTGTCCTCGCGGAAGATGATCTCCACCGCGCCTTTCGGCCCCATCACCGCGATTTCGGCACTGGGCCAGGCAAAGTTCACGTCACCGCGCAAATGTTTCGACGCCATTACGTCGTAGGCGCCGCCGTAGGCCTTGCGTGTGATCACGGTGATCTTTGGCACCGTGCATTCGGCGTAGGCGTACAGCAGTTTGGCACCGTGCTTGATGATGCCGCCGTATTCCTGCGCCGTGCCCGGCATGAAGCCCGGCACATCGACGAAGGTGATGATCGGAATGCTGTAGGCATCGCAGAAGCGCACGAAGCGTGCCGCCTTGATCGATGACTTGATGTCGAGGCAACCGGCCATCACCATCGGCTGATTGGCGACGATGCCGACGGTTTGCCCTTCCATGCGCGCAAAACCGATGATGATGTTCTTGGCGTGATCGGGCTGCAGCTCGAAGAAGTCGGCATCGTCGACTGTCTTGATGATCAGTTCCTTGATGTCGTAAGGCTTGTTGGCGCTGTCCGGCACCAGCGTGTCGAGCGAATGATCGAGGCGATCGGCCGAATCGGTGGTTGGACGGATCGGCGCTTTTTCCTTGTTGTTGAGCGGCAGGTAATTGAAGAAGCGCCGCAGCATGATCAGCGCATCGACATCGTTCTCGAAGGCGAGATCAGCGACACCGGACTTTGTCGTGTGCGTTACCGCGCCGCCAAGTTCCTCGGCAGTGACTTCCTCGTGGGTCACGGTCTTCACGACTTCCGGGCCGGTGACGAACATGTAGGAGGTATCTTTCACCATGAAGATGAAGTCGGTCATTGCCGGCGAGTACACCGCGCCGCCGGCACAGGGGCCCATGATCAGCGAGATTTGCGGGATGACGCCCGACGCCATGACGTTCCTTTGGAACACGTCGGCGTAGCCGCCGAGCGCCGCCACGCCCTCCTGGATGCGCGCGCCGCCCGAGTCATTCAGGCCGATTACCGGGGCGCCGACCTGCAATGCCTTGTCCATGATTTTGCAGATCTTCTCGGCGTGGGCTTCGGAGAGCGCGCCGCCGAACACGGTGAAATCCTGCGAATAGACAAACACCATGCGGCCGTTGATGGTGCCATAACCGGTCACCACGCCGTCGCTGGGAATCTTGGTCTCCGCCATGCCGAAATCGGTGCAGCGATGCTCCTTGAACATGTCCCATTCTTCAAAGGTACCGTCGTCGAGCAACAGTTCGATGCGCTCGCGTGCGGTCAGCTTGCCCTTGGTGTGCTGAGCGTCGATGCGTTTCTGGCCGCCACCGAGGCGGGCCAATGCGCGTTTTTTATCCAGTAGTTCGATGATTTCGTGCATGGATACTTCTCCTACAAAAATTCCTAAAAAAACCGGTTCATCAAATTCAACAGTCGCTGGGTCGCCACCGTCGGCGTTATCGTACCCGCCGCGACGTCGTGTGTAATGCCAGGTAGCGTCGCCTTCACGCCGGGATGTTCACGGAAGCGGTGACGCAGCCCGGTGTCGACGAGTTGCCACATCCAGGCGAGTGCCTGGCGGCGGCGCTTTTCGGTGAATTCACCGCTGGCCTCCAGCGTTTTGCGGTACTCGCATAGCGTTGCCCAGACCGTGTCGATCCCCCGGGCGTGCAGCGCGCTGGTCTGCAGTACCGGTGGTTTCCAGTGGGCACTGGCGGGGTGCAGCATGGACAACGCAGCCCGCATCTGCATGCAAGCACGTTCGGCTGCCGTGGCGTCGAGGTCGGCCTTGTTGTAGATCACCACGTCGGCCAGCTCCATGATGCCTTTCTTGATGGCCTGCAGATCGTCACCGGCATTCGGTAATTGCAGCAAGACAAATACGTCGGTCATGCCGGCTACTACTGTTTCCGATTGGCCGACGCCAACGGTTTCGACGATGACGACATCGAAGCCGGCAGCTTCGCATACCAGCATCGCTTCACGCGTTTTTTCAGCCACGCCACCGAGCGTGCCGGCGGCGGGCGAGGGCCGGATGAAGGCGGCTTCCTGCTGGCAGAGTCGCTCCATGCGTGTCTTGTCGCCGAGAATGGAGCCGCCGCTGCGACTGGAGGAGGGATCGATGGCGAGTACCGCGACCTTCAAGCCCTGTTCGATCAGGTAAAGACCGAAGGCCTCGACGAAAGTCGACTTGCCGACGCCCGGTACGCCGGTCAGGCCGATGCGCAGCGTCTGCCCGGTGTGCGGCAGCAAAGCGTCGAGGACGATTGCGGCGCGTTCCTGGTGGTCGGCGCGTGTCGACTCGACGAGCGTGATCGTCTTTGCCAGCGCACGGCGCTGGCCGGCAATCACGCCTGCGACGAGGTCGCGATCTTCGCTCGACAAGCCGGCTTCGGCCATCGGGGGCATGTCGCGGTGGTCAGGCAGAAGCCGGCAAGTGGGCGGCGCGAATGGCCCGCAGTACCTCGTGGGCACACTGCGGGATCGGCGTGCCGGGGCCGAAGATGCCCTTGGCGCCGGCGGCAAACAAGGCTGCGTAATCCTGCGCCGGGATGACGCCACCGACGAAGACGACGATGTCTTCCCCGCCCTGGTCTTTCAATGCCTGAACCAGTTGTGGCACCAGCGTTTTGTGGCCGGCGGCAAGGGTCGACACGCCGAGCGCATGGACGTCGTTTTCGATGGCCTGGCGCGCGGCCTCTTCCGGTGTCTGGAACAGGGGGCCGATATCTACATCGAAACCTAGGTCGGCAAAGGCCGTCGCAACCACCTTGGCGCCGCGATCGTGGCCGTCCTGGCCGAGTTTGGCAATCATGATGCGCGGACGGCGACCCTCGGCGGCGGCGAATTCCTCAATCAGTTCGCGCAGTTCGTCGATGCCGGGACTTGCGCCGTAGGCGGCGGAATAGACACCGGAAACGACCTGGTTCGTGGCGCGATGGCGACCCCAGACCTTTTCGAGTGCATCGGAGATTTCACCGACTGTCGCTCTTGCCCTGGTTGCCTTGATGGCGAGGTCAAGCAGGTTGCCTTCACCGTTTTGTGCTGCTGCGGTGAGTGCCTCAAGCGCAGCCTGCACGGCTGCCGTATCGCGGTTTGCCCGGGTCTCCTTGAGGCGCGCAATTTGCGAGTCCCTGACCGCGTGGTTATCGACATCGAGAAACTCGATCGGGTCCTCCTTCGCCAGCTTGTATTTGTTCACGCCGACGATGACGTCCTGACCCGAGTCGATGCGCGCCTGCTTCTCGGCGGCGCACTTCTCGATCTGCAGCTTGGCCCAACCGGTGTCGACGGCATGCGTCATGCCACCCATCTTCTCGACTTCCTGAATGGTGTTCCAGGCCATGTCAGCCATGTCCTGCGTCAGTTTTTCCATCATGTAGCTGCCGGCCCAGGGGTCGACAACATTGGTGATATGCGTTTCTTCCTGAATCAGAATCTGCGTGTTGCGCGCAATGCGTGACGAGAACTCGGTGGGCAGCGCAATGGCCTCATCAAGGGCATTGGTGTGCAGGCTTTGCGTACCGCCGAACACGGCCGCCATCGCCTCGATGGTGGTGCGTACGACGTTGTTGTACGGATCCTGCTCGGTGAGCGACCAGCCGGAAGTCTGGCAGTGGGTGCGCAGCATCAAGGACTTGGGATTCTTGGCGTCGAACGATTTCATGATGCGCCACCACAGGAGGCGTGCCGCGCGCAGCTTCGCTACCTCCAGGTAGAAATTCATGCCGATGCCGAAGAAGAATGACAGCCGTCCGGCGAAGGCATCCACATCCAGCCCGCTCTTTATTGCCGTGCGCACGTACTCCATGCCGTCGGCGAGCGTGAAGGCCAGTTCCAGCGCCTGCGTCGCACCGGCCTCCTGGATGTGATAACCGGAAATCGAGATCGAGTTGAACTTCGGCATGTTGGCTGCCGTGTAGCCGATGATGTCGGCGATGATGCGCATCGATGGCTCGGGTGAGTAGATGTAGGTGTTGCGAACCATGAACTCCTTGAGGATATCGTTCTGGATCGTCCCCGAGAGTTTGTCCTGCGTGACGCCCTGCTCCTCGGCGGCGATTACGTAGCCCGCCAACACCGGCAGCACGGCGCCGTTCATGGTCATCGACACCGACACCTTGTCGAGCGGAATGCCGTCGAAGAGAATCTTCATGTCCTCAACTGAATCAATTGCGACGCCGGCCTTGCCGACGTCGCCGACGACGCGCGGGTGGTCCGAGTCGTAGCCGCGGTGCGTGGCAAGGTCAAAAGCAACAGAGACGCCCTGAGCGCCGGCGGCAAGCGCCTTGCGGTAGAAGGCATTGGAAGCCTCTGCTGTCGAAAAACCGGCGTACTGGCGAATGGTCCAGGGCCGCGCGGCGTACATCGTCGCCTGCGGGCCGCGCAGGAAGGGTTCGAAACCGGGCAAGGTATCGGCGTAAGGCAGGTCGACCACATCCGCTTTGGTATATAGCGGCTTGATGGTCAGCCCTTCAGGCGTCGTCCAGTTCAGCTGCGACAGATCACCGTCAGTAACTGACTTGCCTGCGGCCTTGTTCCAGGCGTCAAGACCCGGAATCGACACTTCGGGATACTTGCTCATGGTTCCACTCCCGCCGTTTTTCGGCTGATGTTGGTATTAGAAGATCGAATGATAGCAACGTGCCGTCCTCGCGCGAGGAGTATTCTTCGCCCACTGAACTGATCAGTTATCTGGAGTAATGAATGGCGCACATCATCATTCTCGGCGCGGGCATTGGCGGGTTGGTTGCCGCCTACGACATGAAAGAGCATGTCGGTCCGAACGACAAGGTCACCGTGGTGACCGAAAATTCCTATTTTCAATTCACGCCGTCGAACCCCTGGCTTGCCGTCAATTGGCGTAGTCGCGATGACATCACCTTCGAGCTGAAAACCTATCTGGAACGCAAGGGCATCGACCTGATCGTCACGGCGGCCAAGCGTGTGCATCCCGAGGAAAATCGTATCGAACTCATCGATGGTACGTCGGTGACCTACGATTATCTGGTCATTGCCACCGGCCCGAAACTTGCCTTCGAGGAAGTGGAAGGCGCGGGACCTGCAGCCCATACCCAGTCGATCTGCACGGTCAACCATGCCGAGACGGCGGCAAAAGCCTGGGACGGTTTCGTCAAGGATCCGGGGCACATTGTTGTCGGCGCATTGCAGGGTGCTTCCTGCTACGGCCCGGCTTACGAGTTCGCCATGATCATGGATACCGATCTACGCCGCCGCAAGATCCGCAGCAAGGTGCCAATGACCTTTGTTACCGCCGAACCCTATGTTGGCCATTTGGGCCTCGGCGGTGTCGGCGACTCCAAAGGCATGATCGAGTCCATCCTGCGCGAAAAGCACATCAAGTGGATCTGCAATGCCAAGGTGAGCAAGGTCGAAGCCGGTAAGATGTTCGTCACCGAACATGACGAAAACGGCCAACCCAAGAAGGAGCATGTGCTCGACTTCAAATATTCGATGATGTTGCCCGCCTTCAAGGGAGTTGACGCCGTCATCGGCATCGAAGGCCTGGCCAATCCGCGTGGCTTCATCATCGTCGATCCGTTCCAACGCAATCCGAAATACAAGAACATCTACTCGATTGGTGTGTGCGTTGCCATTCCGCCGGTGGAAGCCACGCCGATTCCCGTTGGCACGCCCAAGACCGGTTACATGATCGAATCGATGGTGACGGCCACGGTGCATAACATCCGTCTGGCAATGGATGGCAAGGAGCCGGACCAGAAGGCCACCTGGAATGCGGTTTGTCTCGCCGACTTCGGCGACAGCGGTGCAGCCTTCGTTGCCATTCCGCAGATTCCGCCGCGCAATGTCAGCTGGTTCAACAAGGGCAAGTGGGTACATCTGGCCAAGGTCGGCTACGAGAAATATTTCATCCGCAAGATGAAAAAAGGCAACACCGAGCCGATCTACGAAAAGTACGTGCTCAAACTGATGGGCGTCACGCGTTTGCACAAGTAAGCCATGCGTACCGCTATCCGTCTTGCTCTCCTTGCACTCATCGCCTTGCTTGGCGCCGGCATCCCTCTGGCTGGCGCCGCCGAAAAAAAAGTCGGCGCTGGCGGGACGGCATCAGTTGTCAAGAACCGTAT
>CAJBAP010000050.1 GCA_903950295.1 uncultured Rhodocyclaceae bacterium | reverse complement strand
GCTATCTGCAGATGAGCGATCAGGCCAAAAGCCGCTTCGACGCACTCATCCCGCGTTCCATCCAGGCCGCTGCAACGACGCCCAACCCCGACGAGACGCTGTCGCGCATGCTCGATCTGCTCGAAGCCATCGGCCGCCGTTCCGCCTATCTCGCCCTGCTGCAGCAATATCCGCAGGCACTCGAACAAGTGGCGCGCATTGCCAGCGCCTCGTCCTGGGCCGCCGACTACCTCCTCAAACACCCGATCCTGCTCGACGAGCTGCTCGACCCGCGCCTGCTGCAAATGCCGCCCGACTGGCCGGCCTTCCGCCAGCAACTGGCCGAACAGACCGATACGCTGGAGCCCGACACCGAGCAGCAGATGGACGCCCTGCGCGAATCACACCACGCCCAGATCTTCCGGCTGGTGAGCCAGGATGTCGCCGACCTGCTGACGCTCGAAAAACTCTCCGACCACCTCTCCGAGCTGGCCGACATCATGGTCGACCGCGTCATCACACTGGCCTGGCGCAAGTTGCTCAAGAAGCACTGCGAGAGCCCCGCGTTCGCCGTCATCAGCTACGGCAAGCTCGGCGGCAAGGAGCTTGGTTATGCCTCGGATCTCGACATCGTCTATCTGTTCGACGATCCCGCGCCCGAGGCCGCCGAGATCTATGCCAAGCTGGGCACACGCCTCAACACCTGGCTGTCGTCGCGCACTTCGGCCGGCATCCTGTTCGAAACCGATTTGCGACTGCGCCCGAATGGCGACGCCGGCCTGGTCGTCAGCTCGATCGAGGCCTTCCACAAGTACCAGCTTGAATCAGCGTGGATCTGGGAGCATCAGGCGCTCACGCGTGCACGCTTCACCGCCGGCGACCTGGCCATCGGTGCTGCCTTCGAGAAAATTCGCTGCGAAATCCTCTGCCAGCGGCGCGATCGCGCCAAGCTGCGCGAGGAAGTGCTGGCGATGCGCCAGAAGATGCACGGCAGCCTGGGGACGAAAGGTGCATCGGCCCTCTTCGATCTCAAGCACGATTTCGGCGGCCTGGTGGATGTCGAGTTCATCGTGCAATACCTGATCCTCGCCCATGCCTGCGACCATCACCGGCTCACCGGCAACCTTGGCAACATCGCACTGCTGCGCATCGCGGCAGAATGCGGGCTGATTCCCGCCGATCTCGCCGAAGCTTCGCGCGATGCCTACCGCGAATACCGCCGCATGCAGCACCAGCGGCGTCTCAACAATCTCGACAGCCGCGTCGAGGCCGCACCACACGGTCAACGCATCGAGGCGGTGCGTAAACTTTGGCAGCACGTATTTGGAGAAAACTGATTATGCCGGTCAATTTCAGCACCCCTGCGCCCGATCAACTCTACCCCGTCGCCGGTGTCAAACTCGGCGTCACTGAAGCCGGCATCCGCAAGGCCAATCGCCGCGACCTGACCTTGATCGAGCTCGCACCCGGCAGCCGCGTCGCCGGCGTGTTTACCAAAAACCGCTTTTGCGCCGCACCGGTGCAAGTCTGCCGCGAACATTTGAAAGCTGAAGGCATTCGCGCCCTCGTCATCAACACCGGCATCGCCAACGCCGGCACCGGTGAGCAGGGCATGCAAACCGCGCATCAGTCATGCGCTGCCGTCGCCAAGCTGATGGACATTCGCGCCGACCAGGTGCTGCCTTTCTCTACCGGCGTAATCCTCGAGCCACTGCCCGTCGAGCGCCTCAAGGCCGGCTTGCCCGGCTGCCTGTCCGCGCTCAAGGCAGACGGCTGGCATGAGGCCGCGCACGCCATCATGACCACCGACACCGTCGCCAAGGCCGCATCAAGAAAAGTCGGCGCTGGCGGGACG
>CAJBAP010000049.1 GCA_903950295.1 uncultured Rhodocyclaceae bacterium | reverse complement strand
TTTCTCCTGTTGCGCCGATTGGTGAGGGTTTTCGGCGCCGACCTGCGCTTGTCCGAGCTGGATGCCTGCATCCGCCAGAATCTCGCGCAGGCGGGGCATGGCGGCTTCCAGTGCTTCTCGCACCTGCGGGTTGGCAGAAACGAAGCTCGCGTTGGCCTGGTCGCCGGAGATCGACAGGCTGACCTCGACGCGGCCCATCTGTGGTGGTGTCAGAACCAGTTCGGCTCGGCTTTCCATCCGGTTGGCCATCCACACGACCCGGTTGCCGACTTCCTGGCCCCAGCCGGAGGCACCTACGGGTTGTTCGACGGGAAGAACCGGAGTTGCAGTGATCGATGTCTGAAGGGTTGCGGCGCTGGCTGATGGTGCCACGACGGCCGCCGGGAGTTGGTTCGCAGGCTTCTCCCCCAGAGCCTCTTGCGCTGCCGCCAGGCGAGAAGAAAACTCGGTGGTCAGCAGTACTCCCTGCTCAGCAGCGGTCAATGCTGATTCTTGCCCGGCTGCGATCAAGGCAGGTGGAATTTCAAGGTGGGGTTGCCCCTCTGTAGCTGCAGGTAGTGGCACTTGCGGGGTGTTCCCGGCAGATATTGCCGCCGTATTTGCTGCAGGGGTCAGTTGCGGGGTCAGGGCGGGGGCAATTCCTGCCAGCAGACTGGCGTCGGTAATTTCCTCGGCCGACATTTCCGCGTCGTCTATATCGTTGCCAGTATTCGTGCCCGCTGCCGTAGGCGGTATCAACCCCATTGCCTCGAGAAAAGGCAATAGCGCGGTGAGTGAATCACTGGCGGTGGCAGCTTCTACTGCGGCTACGGGAACCGTCGGCAGCATGATCTGATCCTGGCTCAGGTTCGTGGCAAGCTGCTTGTCTGACAGTTGCTGAAACAGCTTGGCAAACGAGCCAGGCGACCCGGTGCCGCCCGTTCCGCTTGCACTTCCGGCATCGGCCGTGGAAATTTCGGCGCTGCCTGAGGCATTCAGGGCGTTCTGTGCAGTTGGAGCAACAGGGCTGGGGGAAGGGCTGATGGTGGCCGACATGACGGTAATCCTTGCAAAGGGAACATCTCGATGTCGGATATTGCAAGGACCATGCCACCCGTAGGGGCTACTCGTCTTCGGTAACGGCTCCGTAGCGGCGCGACGTATGTTCGTCGGATAGTTTCTGTTCCTGGCGGGCCTCGGCATAGGTCACGCGGGCCTGATGGCGCTGTGCCAGGGTGTCGAAGGCCTTGACCTTGCCGCGTTTGTCGAGCCAGTTGCGCTGCCCCATGGCGGTACGTTGTTGCGATGACGTTACCAAGGCGCGCGCCTGCTCGATGGCCTCGTCGAGGCGACCGAGAAAATGCTGATAATTGCGCCATGCATCCGGCCCCAGTCCGTTACCGGCAGCCGCGACAAAACGGGTTTGATATTCATCGCGGTATTGCGTCAGCAATTCGAGGCGCTGGCTGGCCTCCTGCTCGCCGGCGATCAACTTGCCCAGTTGTCGCGCGGCTTCGTCGAGACGCAAATTCGAAAGGTCCAGCAGGGGCTGCAGGTGAAACGGCTTGCTCATGGCGCGAGTATACCCGCGTCAGGATTATCTGATGTCCGGGAACAAAGTATTGAGGGCACCGAGGCTTTGCTGTGCATCCGCGCGCTCTTCGATTTTCTGCTGCAGGAAATTTTCGAGCTGCGGGTAGAGTGCGATGGCGCGGTCGAGTTGCGGATCGGAGCCTGGCGCGTAGGCGCCCACGGCCAGCAGATCGCGGGCACGCTGGTAGCGCGAATACAGTTGCTTGAAGCGGCGTACGCGTTCGAGGTGATCGGGCGGAATAAGGTTGGTCATCGCGCGCGAGATGGACTGCTCGATGTCGATGGCGGGGTAGTGGCCGGCGTCAGCCAGCGTGCGGGTGAGCACGATGTGGCCGTCGAGAATGGCGCGGGCGGCGTCGGCGATCGGGTCTTGCTGATCATCGCCCTCGGCCAGCACGGTATAGAACGCGGTGATCGAGCCGCCGCCAACTAATCCGTTGCCGGCACGCTCGACGAGTTGCGGCAGACGGGCGAAGACGCTGGGTGGATAACCGCGTGTGACCGGTGGTTCGCCGATGGCCAGCGCAATCTCGCGCTGCGCCATGGCATAGCGCGTGAGGGAATCCATGATCAGCAGCACATGCTTGCCTTCCTCGCGAAAGTGCTCGGCGATCGAGGTGGCATAGGCCGCACCCTGGAGGCGCATGAGCGGGCTGACATCGGCCGGTGCAGCGACGACGACCGAGCGGCGCAGTCCGGCGCCGCCCAGGTTTTGCTCGATGAATTCCTTCACCTCGCGGCCGCGTTCGCCGATCAGCCCGACGACGATCACGTCGGCGGCGGTGTAGCGCGCCATCATGCCCAGCAGCACGCTCTTGCCGACCCCGGAACCCGCAAACAAACCAAGTCTCTGGCCGCGTCCGACGGTAAGCAGGGTGTTGATGGCGCGAATGCCGACATCGAGCGTCTGGGCGATGGGTGCGCGTTGCAGGGGGTTAGAGGGCCGGCCGACGAGGGAGCGTGTCGGTTTGTCGGCGATGGGTCCAAGACTGTCGAGGGGGCGACCGTTGCCATCGACGACCCGACCCAGCAACTGGCTGCCGACCGGCAAATGTTTGGTGCGATCGAGGTTGCGCCGGCGCGGGGCGCTGGTCTGTCCCAGCTTCGGCGGGGGTGACGGAATTTCCGTGGGCAGCACATGGGCGCCGGGTGCGAGGCCATAGACATCTTCGGTGGGCATCATGTAAAGCTTTTCGCCGGCGAAGCCCACCACTTCGGCCTCGACGTTGTCGCCGCTCGGCGCCTCGATCTGGCAGCTCGAGCCCAGCGGCAGCTTGAGGCCGGCAGCTTCCATCACCAGGCCGTTGATGCGCGTCAAACGTCCGGCGACACGGAAGGGTTGCGGGGTGGCGACGCGCGTCCGGCAGTCGGCCAGGAAGTCGCGAATCCTGGCCGGATTCATGAGGGTTCCTTGTCTGCCGTGGCACTGGTGGCACTGGTGATATTGGTGGCGCTAGTAGCCGTGGTGGTACTGGCAGTGGTGGCAGTCGCTGGCACACTCTCCGTTGCCGCCGGCTGCCACGCTGTGGCAACGCCCAGCCCGGCCAGCACGCGCTGCCAGCGCATGGCTACCGTTGCGTCGACCTGGCTGCCTCCGGCTTCCAGCACGCAATCGCCTCGCGCCAGTTTGAAATCATCGTGAATGCGGTGGCCGGCATGTGCGAGTTGATCGCCCATGTAAGAGCGCAACAACGAAGCATCTTCCGGGTGCAGGTAAATCGCGGCATGTTGATGCGGCAATTGCGTCAGCGCTTCACGTACCACGCTCAGCAGGGTTTCGGGGCGCGCGGAAATTTCCTGGCGGATCACTTCCTGCGCCAGCTCGACAGCCAGCGCCAGCAGTTCATCGGCAATCTGAAAATCGAGGTCGGCGAGCGATTGATCGAGTTTCGCGGTCGCCTGGGCCAGACGCTGCGCCTCGGCCAACATTTTCGTCTGGCCTTCCTTGAAGCCGACTTGGTAGCCTTCCTCCTGGCCCTTGCGGGCACCCTCGTCGCGCGCCTGCTGGTAAATCTGCTCGATTTCTGCGGCGGTGGGCAGCTTGATCGAGAGCTCTTCCTCCAGGATGGAGGCGGGTGCGACGGCGGCCTTGGGATGCCCCGCATCAAAGCTGGCCATTTCCCAGCGTTCCCACGCGGTCAGATTGGATGGCTCACTCATACCATCTGATCGTCGCCACCCTTGCCACCCAGCTGGATCTGGCCTTCATCGGCGAGGCGGCGGGCGATCTTGAGGATTTCTTTTTGTTCGGCCTCGACTTCCGAGAGACGCACGGGGCCTTTTGACTC
>CAJBAP010000048.1 GCA_903950295.1 uncultured Rhodocyclaceae bacterium | reverse complement strand
TTGGTGCGACCGCAGGGTGAGATACCCGGCAGGAGTGCCGAGAGGTCACCGGTACCAAAGCGGATCAGCGGATAGTCGTGGTTCAACAGCGTCACGACCACCTCACCGACTTCACCTGCCGGCACCGGTTCGCCCGTGCCGGGGCGGACGATTTCAAGAATGACATTCTCATCGACCACCAGGCCTTCGCGGGCGGGGGTTTCATAGGCGATCAACCCGAGGTCGGCCGTCGCGTAGGCCTGGTAACCCTCGATGCCACGCGCCCGCAGTGCCTCGCGCACCGGCGGCAGAAATGCCTCGCCGGAGACCAGCGCCTTGGTCAGCGCGGGAATCTTCAGACCGAGTTCGTCGGCCTTGTCGAGCAGGATGCGCAGAAAGGACGGCGTGCCGACATAAGCATTGGGTTGCAGGTCGGCCATCGCCTGCACCTGCTGTTCGGTCTGCCCGACGCCGCCCGGAAATACCGTGCAGCCAAGCGCCAGCGCGCCCGCTTCGAGCAACCAGCCACCGGGGGTCATGTGATACGAGAAGCTGTTGTGCACCAGATCACCGGGGCGAATGCCGGCAGCAAACAGCGCGCGCGCCGTGCGCCAGTAATCGACGCTGCGGCCTTCGGGTTCGTAGATCGGTCCGGGGGACGAAAACACCCGGCCGAGACGTCCCCAGCCTGAAGCCGACAGACCGCCAAACGGGTTAAGGGGCCGGTGTGCCTTCTGCAGTTCGATCAGTTCATGCTTGCGCAGCACCGGTAGTTGCGCAAGTGCGGCGCGCGAGGCTATCGCGGCGGGATCGACCTCGCGCAGGGCTGCGGCGAAATAGGCCGTGTTCGCCTTGGCATGCGCAACCTGCGCCGGCAGACGTGCCAGCAGGTCGTGTTCGCGCGCCGTCGGATCGCGCGTTTCGAGTGCGTCGAAGTACTCGCCCATGATCATCAGGCCAGCCAGCGCTTTCTTCTACGGTAATGCTTGACGTCACGGAAGCTCTTGCGTCCAGAGCTCGACAGGCCAAGATAGAACTCCTTGACGTCCTCGTTGCTGCGCAGATCCGCCGCCAGGCCTTCCATGACGACGCGACCGTTTTCGAGGATATAGCCGAAGTCGGCGTAGCGTAGCGCGACCATGGTGTTCTGCTCGGCGAGCAGGAAACTCACTTTTTCGCGCTGGTTAAGATCGCGCACGATCTCGAAAATCTCTTCGACGATCTGCGGCGCGAGACCCATCGAGGGTTCGTCGAGCAGGATCATCTCGGGGTTGGCCATCAGCGCGCGGCCGATGGCGGTCATTTGCTGCTCGCCGCCGGAGGTATAGCCCGCCTGCGAGCTGCGGCGCTGCTTGAGGCGCGGGAAGAATTCATAAACCTTGTCAAGGCTGCGCTTCAGCTCCGCGCGCGAAATCGCACGCGTATAGGCGCCAGTGAGCAGGTTTTCTTCAACGGTCAGGTGGGCAAAACAGTGGCGGCCTTCCATCACCTGAATTACGCCGCCCTTGACCAGATCGTTGGGTGTCAGTTGGTCGATGCGCTGACTCTTGAACTGGAT
>CAJBAP010000047.1 GCA_903950295.1 uncultured Rhodocyclaceae bacterium | reverse complement strand
CCAGCAGTTCGGCGCAGATCGAGGCGAACACCAGGCCGCGGGCGCCGAAACCGTCGATGATCCAGAGCCCCTCGTTGGCCGAGAGCGGGCCGACAATGGGCAGACGGTCGGGCGACATCGGACGGAAAGATACGCGGCCATCCAGTAGGGCCGGATCAAGGCCGGCACCGAAGCCGGGCAGCACCATGTCGAGGCGGTGCAGGTTCTCGATGTGGTCAGCAAGTCGTGGCGCCGGGTCGAGGTCATCAGCCGCCATGGTGGCACCGGCGCAGCGCATACCGTCAACGGCTGGGGTGACGTAACCGAGTCGAGTGACGACAATGTTGAAGGGTGGCGTGGCAGCCTCGGGCACATGGCTGACCAGACCTCGACCAACGCGAATCGGTAGCGGAAAGTCTGGCACCAATGCCGGGGCGCCGATGCCGTTGGCGAGGACGACATCGTCTGCCTGGATGATGGCGTTGCCCGCACTGTCGAGTAATTGCCAGTGCGATTCGGTGCGGACGAGACGTGCCACCGGTTGATTGAAACGGCAGTCAATATCTGCCAGCAGAGCGCGGCAGAGGCTGGGCGGATTGATCCAGCCGCCTTGGGCAAACCACCAGCCGCCCTGTTCGACCGGCCAACTGGCGAGCGAACTGGCTTCGTCGCGGTCGACATAACGACAAAAATCGGCGGGCAGGGATTGTTCGGCAACGGTGCGGCGCTGGGTGGTGGCGTGTTTGTCATCCCGTGCGATGTGCAGCACGCCGGTCCAGCCGCAGTGTACGTCCGGGAACGCGGGGAACTGTTGCCTTCCCAGCAGAAAACCTGCGCGTAGCAGACGCGACAGGGGGCTGTTATCCCGCGAGGGCAGGGGCCGAAAGACGCCGGCGTGGTTGCCCGAGGCGCCGCTGGCCGCGGCTTGGGCAGTTTCGATCACCGTAACCGCATGGCCGCGTTGTGCCAGTGCATGTGCAACAGAAGCGCCGGCAATGCCGGCGCCGATGACAGCGATCTTGTGCACAGCCGCCGTCCCCATATGGAAAATGAGGCGCCGACTTTTACTCGGACCGCATCTGCGGGAACAGGATGACGTCGCGGATACTGGGCGAATCGGTCAGCAGCATCACCAGCCGGTCGATGCCGATGCCGCAGCCACCGGTGGGTGGCAGGCCATATTCGAGGGCACGGATGTAGTCGGCGTCGTAGAACATCGCCTCCTAGTCGCCGGCATCCTTCGCCTTGGATTGCTCGAGAAAGCGCGCGGCTTGGTCTTCTGGGTCATTGAGCTCCGAGAAGCCGTTGGCGATTTCGCGACCGACGATGTAGAGCTCGAAACGCTCGGTAACATCTGGATTCGAGCTCGAGCGGCGCGCCAGCGGCGAGACTTCGGTGGGGTAGTCGATGATGAAAGTCGGATCCCACAGTTCGGCTTCGGTGGTTTCCTCGAACAGTTGCATCTGTAACGTGCCGAGGCCGGCCAGTGGCTTGACCGCAACCTTGAGGTCGGCGAGCTTCTGGCGCAGCCAGCCCGCATCGCCCAGCATGGTCAGGTTGTAACCGGGGTGATGGTAGTGGATCGCTTCGACCGTCGTCATGCGGCGGAAGGGCTTGGAGAGGTCGAGCGTACGCCCCTGATAGTCGAAGCTCTCCATGCCGAGCGCTTCGCGCGCCGCGTGACGAATGACGCCTTCGGTGAAGTTCATCAGGCTCTGATAATCCGCATACGCCTCGTAAAACTCCATCATGGTGAATTCGGGGTTGTGGCGCGGCGAAAGGCCTTCATTCCTGAAGTTGCGATTGATCTCGAACACCTTCTCGAAGCCACCCACCACCAACCGCTTCAGATACAACTCCGGTGCGATGCGCAGGAACAACTGCATGTCGAGGGCATTGTGGTGCGTGGTGAACGGCTTGGCCGAAGCGCCACCGGCAATGGGATGCATCATCGGTGTTTCGACTTCGAGGAAACCGTGGCCGTTCATGTAGTTGCGCACCGACTGCACCAGGCGGCTACGGGCGATGAAGGTGAAACGCGTGGCCTCGTTGGTGATGAGGTCGAGATGGCGCTGGCGATATTTCTGCTCAATGTCGGTGAGGCCGTGGAATTTTTCGGGTAGCGGCCGCAGGCATTTCGACAGCAGGCGAATTTGCGCGCACTGCACGGTGAGTTCGCCGGTCTTGGTCTTGAATAGCGTACCGACTGCACCGACGATATCGCCGAGGTCCCACTTCTTGAAGTCGTCATGGACATCGACGCCGGTGCCGTCGTTGTTGATGTAGAGCTGGAGGCGGCCGGATAAATCCTGGATCGTCGCGAAACTCGCCTTGCCCATCACGCGCTTGAGCATGATGCGGCCGGCCACCTTGACCTCGATTGGCGTGGCTTCGAGCTCTTCGCGACTCTTTTCGCCATACAGTTCGTCGAGCCTGGCGGCGAGGTTTTCGCGGATGAAATCGTTGGGGTAGGCATTGCCGGTCTTGCGCCAATGCGCGAGCTTCTCGCGGCGCTCGGCGATGATGTGGTTGTCCTCGATAGGGGCAGGGGGCGGGGTGATGTCGGTCATGATGGGCTCGTGATGGGTGATTGGGGTGGATTGTGGCATGCGACGTCCTGTGCTGCAATGCCGCAATGGCAGGCCGCCGTCCCCCCAGCGCCGACTTTTCCATCACTCGTCAGCCATTTCAGTTTGCCAATAGCTTGCTCATGTTGCTCCGGCGGTAATACAATTTG
>CAJBAP010000046.1 GCA_903950295.1 uncultured Rhodocyclaceae bacterium | reverse complement strand
GAATCGGCACACCCCAGTTGCGCTGGCGCGAAACACACCAGTCGGGGCGATTGGCGATCATGGCGTGCAAGCGCGCCTTGCCCCACGACGGGAAAAATTCGGTCGCGTCGATAGCTGCAAGTGCAGCACTGCGCAGGGTCTCACCCTCGGCGGGTTGGCGATCCATGCCGACGAACCACTGCGTCGTAGCGCGGTAGATGATCGGCGTCTTGTGGCGCCAGCAGTGCATGTAGCTGTGGGTAATCTCGCTGCTGGCCATGAGCGAGCCGACTTCGGCCAACTTGGCGATGATCTCGGGGTTGGCCTTCCAGACGTTGAGGCCACCGAAGAAGGGCAAGCTCTCGGCGAAACGGCCATTGCCTTGCACGGGCGTGAGAATCTCGTCATTCTTCATCCCGGCGCGACGGCATGAATCGAAATCCTCGATGCCGTAGGCCGGGGCGCTATGCACGATGCCGGTACCGGTATCGAGCGTGACGTAGTCACCGAGGAACACCGTCGAGGCGCGGTCGTAGAACGGATGGCGGAAGGCCATGCGGTCGAGCGCGATCCCCTGGCAGGCACCCAGCACCTTGCCCTCCAGACCGAAGCGTTCCAATGCCTGGGCACGCAACTCGGCAGCGAGGATCAACAGGCCCTTGGGCGTGTCGACCAGTTCATAGACGAACTCGGGGTGGACGTTGAGCGCTTGGTTGCCGGGAATCGTCCAAGGCGTCGTCGTCCAGATCACGGCGAAGACGGTCTTTTCAGGCAGCACAGCGACGCCAAATGCACCGGCAAGCCGGCCGCGTTCGGCGGCATCAAGCGGGAAAGCGACGTCGATGGCCGGCGATTTCTTGTCGGCATATTCCACCTCGGCCTCGGCCAGCGCCGAGCCGCAGTCGAAGCACCAGTTAACCGGTTTCAGGCCTTTGAACAGGTAACCGCGCCGGTACATCTCGCCGAGGGCGCGAATCTCGTCGGCCTCGGTACGGTATTCCATCGTCTTGTAGGGGCGGTCCCAGTCACCGAGAACACCGAGGCGGATGAAGTCTTTCTTCTGGCGCTCGATCTGCTCCTGCGCGTAAGTGCGGCAATGCGCACGCGCCTGGTCGGACGGCAAGTGTTTGCCGTGAGTCTTTTCGATCTGGTGCTCGATGGGCAGGCCGTGGCAATCCCAACCCGGGATGTAGGGCGCATCGAAGCCTGACAGCGTCTTGGCACGCACGATGATGTCCTTGAGGATCTTGTTCACCGCATGGCCGATGTGAATATCGCCGTTGGCGTAAGGTGGCCCGTCGTGCAGCACGAAGCGCGGGCGGCCTTGTGAAATTTCGCGAATACGCTGGTAGAGCTGCTTCTCCTGCCATTGAGCAACCCAGCCCGGTTCGCGCTTGGCGAGATCGCCGCGCATCGGGAACGGGGAGTCGGGCATGTTGAGGGTCTTGCGATAGTCAGCTTTTTTGTCAGCCTTTTGGTCAGCCATGATGTTCGCCTGAGAAATATTCCTGGGTGGCCTGCACGTCGCG
>CAJBAP010000045.1 GCA_903950295.1 uncultured Rhodocyclaceae bacterium | reverse complement strand
TCGTCCTTGCCGCGCATATCGGCGAGCAGGTTGTGATGATCCTTGTCGAAGTTGTAGCCGTGGCCGAGCAGGTGGCCGAACTGCCTCTCGGCATCTGGGTGGAACAGGTAATTGCCGGCGCTGTCGATCAGGGTGAACTGGCGACCCTCGGTATTCTTGTTGGCGGCGCGGATGTAATCGTAGATCGCACTGGCACGAATGTTGGAAATAGTCAGGCCATAGGTCACATTGTTGTCGCCGACCAGCGGCAGGATAAAGCGCACCGTCGGCACATGGGGCTTTTCGATCTGGCCATCCTTTCTGCCGAAGTCGAGTGCGCTGACATAGACTTCACCGCGCTTGAGCTTGCGTCCGGCCAGGAAGTAATCAAGGTCGGCCACATTGAGCAGCTTGTTGTCGTCCAGCACGCGCGCCTTGCCGCTGGCGTGATCGGTCACGACATGGAGCAGTTCGTGCCCATCAAGGGCGACGAAGCGGATCTTCGCGTAGTAGTGGTAACTCTCGGCGAAGTTGCGCAGGGTATCGCCGGCGACGTTGCGCCATTCCTCCACCTTATTGCTGTCGCCCAGATCCTTCCAGTAGGCGTAGCGCTGGATGGCGTAGAAATTGTTGATGAAATCGAGGTCGTTGCGCTGCAGGGTGATGAATTCGTCGATATTGGCGACAACCTCGTTGCGGTTGCTTTCCAGCAACTGCACGGCGCGTTCGCGATAGGCGATGCTGGCATTGAAATAGCCGTAGGCACCGATAGCGGCGATGGCGAAAAAGGCCGTGGCATAGAACAAGGTCTTGATCTTGGTGCGGATGCCGGCGGCGCGGAAGGTGGCGCTGCCCGGCAGCAGGGCCATGAGCGCGCGCACTGAGGTGGCAAGACGGTCGGCGAGTGGTCTGATTGGCATGGTGACTCCTACTTCGACTGGACTTCGCGCAGCTTGGCGGTGACGTAACCGAGCAGTTGCACCACGTCGGCCGGCACCTTGTTTTCTTCGTAGGGAGCCCCCGGTGTGATTTGGTGGATCATGCCGAGTTGGGCCTTGACCCGCTGCAGTTCCGCCAGCGCCAGCGCGATCATGCCGAAGACATCGTCGGGCGTGGTCTTGTCGCCCATCTCGAAGCCCCTGTAATCGGTCGTTTGCAGGCCGTGGGTGCGTTGCAGGCGCTGAATCTCCGCCATCAGTTCGAAACCGGCGCGCAATGAATCCTTCGGTTGCAGGTTGTCGCGCCGTGGCAGTGGCAAGGCCTTCTCGAAGATGCGCTGATGGCGCAGGATGGTGTTGACGTCCTCGTTGAGGCGCTTGAGCTCACCATAGACCTCACTCGGCGTGACCGCGCCGGTCAGGAGATCCAGTTCGCCCGAGATCTGGTGCAGCTTGTTGTAGCTGTCGATCGGACGCTTGCCGCTCACCGGTACGGCGGCGGGCGACTGGCCGGGGATGTCGAGGCGGTGCTTGAGAATGGCGATCTCGGTGAGGATGCGCTGGGTCATGCCCCAAGACTGGCTCGGCGTTATGTCGAGCAGGGGTTCGACATTGACTGGCTCGATAAAGGTCAGCCCCTGCTTGCGCCGCAGCTTGCCGAGCTTGAGCAGAATCACGTAAGTCTTGGCCCAGACATGGCGCGGTTTCAGGTCGCCGCTCTTGGCCTCGACCTTGGCCTTGCCGGTGATCTTGAAGTGGTGCTTGAGCGACTCGACCTCGGCCTCGATGCGCACCGCCTGGGCATAGACGTCGTTGGGCGTAGCCTCGGCGGCACGGGCAGTGGCGCTGAAGAGCATGGGCAGGAGCAGCAGCAGGGCAAGGGATGCTTTCATCATGGGAAACTCCGTCGATTTATGCCTCATTGTGCTACCTCCAGC
>CAJBAP010000044.1 GCA_903950295.1 uncultured Rhodocyclaceae bacterium | reverse complement strand
CGAAAACCTCAAGCGCCGTCGCCACGCAGGCCTGGGCACTGGCCTCATCGGCCACATTGGTTGCGACAAAGCGCACATGTCCGCCCTGGGAGCCAAGTTCCGCCGCCAAGGCCGCACCGGCCTCCCGGTTCATGTCCGCCAACACCAGCCGGCCACCCTGCGCCGCAAGCAGCCGCGCCGTACCGGCGCCCAGGCCAGAAGCACCACCGGTAACGATGAACACGCTGTCTTTGATCTGCATGGGCACTCCAGTAATTGATAGTCTGCTGCCATTCTACAAGGCCGTGCCGTACCGCCAGCGCCGACTTTTTTGGTTCCCCTCGCGCGCTAGAATGTCTCGCTACCTGATATCGAGAACAAACATCACTCATGCAAGCCACCCCGCCCGATACCGCGACGCTGGAATCTCTGTTCGCCTTGCCGTTTGCCGACCTGATGTTCCGCGCCCAGCAGACACATCGCGCCAATTTCGACCCCAACGCCATCCAGCGCTCGATACTGCTCTCGATCAAGACCGGTGGCTGTTCCGAAGATTGCAGCTACTGCTCGCAGTCGGCGCGACGCGACACGGAAACCGGCATCGAGCGCGGCAAGTTGCTCGAACTTGAGGAAGTCAAAGTGGCGGCGCAAGCTGCCAAGGAGAAGGGCGCCAGCCGCTTCTGCATGGGCGCCGCCTGGCGCGGCCCCAAGGAAGGCGACCTGGATCGCGTCATCGAGATGGTGCATGTCGTCAAGGATCTGGGCATGGAAGCCTGCCTGACGCTCGGCCTGCTCGGCGCCGGGCAGGCCGAAAAACTTGCCGCCGCCGGTCTCGACTACTACAACCACAACCTCGATACCGGGGCCGAGTTCTACGATCAGATCATCACCACCCACAGCCAGCAAGCGCGTGTCGACACACTGACCAGCGTGCGCAACGCCGGCATGAAGATCTGTTGCGGCGGCATCATCGGCATGGGCGAAAGCCGGCGCGTGCGCGCTTCCCTGATCGCCCAGCTGGCCAGCATGAACCCGCCGCCCGAATCGGTGCCGATCAATCACCTCGTGGCGATTCCCGGCACGCCGCTGGAAAACGTTCCCCCGCTCGACCCCTTCGAATTCGTGCGCACCATCGCCGTCGCGCGCATCGCCATGCCCAAATCGTGGGTCCGCCTCTCGGCCGGCCGGCAGTCAATGAACGACGAATTGCAGGCGCTGTGCTTCCTTGCCGGTGCGAATTCGATTTTCTATGGCGACCGGCTGCTCACCACCGACAACCCTGAAGCCGGACGCGATGAAGCCCTGTTCGCGCGGCTCGGACTTACGCCCGTCTGAGCAGAACCTGCATCAATCGGGTCAAGTCGTCCGCATGATCACGCCGCAGCGGCAGCAGCGGGACTCTGCCCGCATGCGGCGCCAGCGCGGTCAGCGTATCCGCCAACCCAACGCCAACGCTGGCGACGCCGCTGTCGGGCGACTCATTGACGACGATCAGCGCCGGTACGACACCCACCTCGCGCAGTGCCGCCAGCGCGGTCAGCGTATGCGAGAGCGCCCCCAGATAAGTGCCGCAGACCAGCAATGTCTGCAGTTTCAGTGCAGCGATCCAGTCGCGCACGGTATGTTCGCCATCGAGCGGCACCATCACGCCACCGATGCCCTCGATCAGCAAGAGACCCCCACGTTCACCTTTCGCCTCGATCTCCTTGCGACACCAGCCGACCAGCTGCTCGAAGTCGATCTGCCGCCCCTCGCGGGCGGCGGCCAGATCGGGCGACAGCGGCGCGGCAAAACGCCAGGGGGAAATGGCGGCGATAGCTTCCGCCGTGCTGCCGGCGCCGATTTTTGCTGCATCGCTGTCGGCGGGGTGATTCGGGTCGTAACCGCTCATCACCGGTTTCAAGGCACGCACCGGCACACCGTGCGCCCGGCAATCAGCCACAATCCCGGCGGTCAGCCAAGTCTTGCCGAGGTCGGTGCCCGTCGCGGTAATAAAATAGCTGTCCTTCATCATCGCCATTGTAACGATCCCCATGATTGACGCGCTCTGGCTACCCTACACGCAAATGGCGACGGCACCGGCGCCGCTGCCGGTGGTTTCCGCCACGGGCGTGCGCATCGAACTTGCCGACGGCCGCCGCCTGATCGACGGTGTCTCGTCGTGGTGGACCGCCTGTCACGGCTACAACCACCCGCAGATCCGCGCCGCCGTCCATGCCCAGCTCGACAAGTTGCCGCATGTCATGTTTTCGGGGTTTGTCCACGAGCCGGGGCAAACGCTGGCGCGGCGGCTTGCCGCGTTGATGCCGCGCGATGAACATAGAACGCTCGACCGCGTGTTCTTTTCGGAATCCGGCTCGGTGGCGGTCGAGGTGGCGCTGAAAATCGCCCTCCAGTACTGGCGCAACCAGGGACAAGACCGGCATCGCTTCCTGGCCTTTCGCGACGGCTACCACGGCGATACGCTCGGCGCCCTGTCCGTCACCGATCCGGGCAGCGGCTTTCACGATGCCTGCGACGCCTATCGCGTGCCGCAGTTGTTTGCCGAGTTGCCGCGCGATGCCGCGACACACGCCGCCTTCGAGACCCTGCTGGCCGCGCATCACCATGAAATCGCCGCTGTCGTCGTCGAGCCACGCGTACAGGGCGCCGGCGGCATGCGCTTTCATGACGCGGCGACACTCGCCCGCATCCGCGCCAGTTGCGACCAGCATGGGGTGCTGCTGATCGCCGACGAAATCATGACCGGCTTCGGCCGCACCGGCACCCTGTTCGCCTGTGAAAGCGCCGGCATCGTGCCCGACCTGATGTGTCTCTCGAAGGCGCTGACCGGCGGCACCCTGCCGCTGGCCGCCACAGTTGCTTGCAGCCATGTTTTCGCCGCGTTCTGCTCGAACCGGGCAGAAGACGCCTTCATGCATGGCCCGACCTACATGGCCAACCCGCTCGCCTGTGCCGCGGCGCTGGCCTCCCTCGATCTTTTCGAGCAGGAACCCCGCCTCGCCCAAGTCGCCGCCATCGAGGCGCAATTGCGTGCCGGGCTCGCAGCTTGCCGCAATCTGCCCGGCGTCCGTGATGTGCGCGTGATGGGTGCCATCGGCGTCGTGCAACTCGATGCAGCCGATGCAGCCAATTTGCGCCCTGCCTTTGTCGAGCGCGGTCTCTGGGTGAGGCCTTTCGGCGATGTCGTCTACCTCATGCCGCCGTTCATCATCGGGCGCGACGATCTCGCCACGCTGACGTCAGGTGTATGTGAAGTCGTTGCCGACTGGTCGCGCCAGCATGGCTAGCCTCGACAAATCCGTTGGCCCGCGTTTGGACGCTCTGATTGCGCCCCGCCTGGCCGCACTGGAGCCGTCCCGCCAGCGCCGACTTTTGTGTGCTTATGACGAAAATGAGGGCCCGGCGCTCATCGATGTCGCGTCGAACGACTATCTCGGCCTGTCGCGCCACCCGCTGCTGATCGAACGCGCCTGTGAATGGACGCACACGCACGGGGCGGGCAGCCGCGCCTCGCGTCTCGTCACCGGTACCAGCGCGGCGTTGCTGGCGCTGGAGGAGAAGCTGGCCGCCTTCAAGGGCACCGAGGCCGCCCTGATTTTCGCCACCGGCTTTCAGCTCAACAGCTCGGTACTGCCGGCGCTGTTTGAACTCGGACCCGACAAACCGGGGCCGCTGGTCTTCACCGACCGACTCAACCACGCCAGCCTGCATGCCGGCTGCAAGGGCCTGCGCCAGATTCGATTTCGCCACAACGATCTCGCCCATCTGGACGAACTCCTGACACAGCATCCCGCCCCCCTGCGCTTCATCATCACCGAATCGGTCTTCAGCATGGATGGCGACACCGCCGACGTTGTCGCGCTGGCCGATCTGGCCGAACGGCACACGGCGATCCTCTACCTCGACGAGGCGCATGCCACCGGCGTGCTTGGCCCTCAGGGCCGGGGGCTTGCTGCCCTCGCCCCGGGCAAGGTGCCCGTGGTCATGGGCACCCTCGGCAAGGCGCTCGGCAGCGCCGGCGCCTACGTGGCCGGTTCGCGTGCCCTCATCGACTGGCTCGTCAACCGTTGCGCCGGCTTCATCTACAGCACGGCCCCCGCTCCGGCCGCCCTCGGCGCGGTGGAAGCGGCGCTGGAACTGATCCCCGGCATGGATGCCGAGCAGGCACGGCTGCGGCAGATGGCCGACGCCTTGCGTACCACGTTGCAGGCACGCGGCTATGACACGCTGGCATCGTCGACGCAGATCGTCCCCGCCGTCATCGGCAGCGCAGCGGCGGCCCTCGATGCGGCGCGACAACTGGCCGCCGCCGGCGTGCTGGCGGTCGCGATTCGTCCGCCCACCGTGCCGGCTGGCAGCGCCCGGCTGCGCTTCGCCCTCTCCACAGCGCTGTCCGATGCGCAATTCGAACGTGTCCTCGCGGCAGTGGTTGCGCTGCCGGCCAGATGAATCCATGAGCCCGATCGTCCTCGTCCACGGCTGGGGCTATGACAGCACTATCTGGGATGCCGTGCGCGCCCGGCTCGACCCCACCTTGCGTGTCACAACCCTCGACCTGGGTTTCTACGGTACCTTTGGTGCCGTACCACCAGCGCCGACTTTTTCCGACGAACCCGTCATCGCCGTCGGCCATTCGCTCGGCGCGATGTGGTGGCTGACGCAAACCGTCATCCCGTGGCGGCGCCTGCTCTGCATCAACGGCTTTTCGCGCTTCGTCGCCGGGGCAGATTATGGGCCGGCGGTCGCGCCGCGCGTCCTCGCCCGCATGCGCGAACGACTGGCCGGCAATCCCGCCGGGGTACTGGCCGAATTCCACGCCCGCTGTGGCGCCCCCGGACCGACAGGAACACCCAACCAACATCGACTCGACACCGGTCTGGCCTGGCTGGCCGAGTGGGATGCGCGCGCCGCGCTGACCGAGCGCTGTACCGACGTGTTCGCCCTCGCCGGAACGGACGACCCCATCGTGCCGGCGGCAATGAGCACGGCGGCGTTTGCCGCCCTGCCACCGGAACACCTCATGTTCGTCCCTGCATCGGGACAGTCGAATCATGTACTGCCGGTTACGGCCCCGGACGAGTGCGCACTCTGGATCGAGAGGCTGGCCGCGTGATTGATGCCCCCTTTCGCCGACGTGTAGCCGCCCGTTTTGCCGAAGCTGCGACCACTTACGATGCGCATTCCGACGTGCAGCGCCATGCCGCCCGGCGACTCGCCGAGCGCATTGCCGTCGCGGGGTTGCCGCCACGAGCACGTGTGCTCGAAATTGGCTGCGGCACGGGCCACCTGACCGAACAACTGGCCACACGCTTGCCCGGCGCGCACATCGTCGCCACCGACATCGCGCCGGCAATGGTAGCCGCCTGTCGGGCGCGCCTGGTGCATCTGGTGCAACGGGTGCGCTGCCCCGGCATCACCTACGCAGTAATGGACGGCATGCACCCGGCCATCAACGGGCCATTCGACCTGATCTGCGCCAACCTCGCCGCCCAGTGGTTCGACGACCTGCCCAGGGCAATCCTGGGTTTGTCCCAACTGCTGGCAACCGACGGCATGCTGGCGCTCAGCATGCTCGGCGCAGGGAGCTTTCGCGAATGGCGGACCGCCTGCTCCCGGCACGGGCTGCACCCGGGAACCCTGGCGTTTCCGTCGGCACAACAACTGGCGGCAGCATTTCCGGCAGGCGGAACGATCGATCTGGCACAGGAAACGTGGCTCGACCACCCGGCCGGCGGATTGGACTTTCTGCGTTCGCTGCGCGCCATTGG
>CAJBAP010000043.1 GCA_903950295.1 uncultured Rhodocyclaceae bacterium | reverse complement strand
CGTCAGTCCGAGGCACTGGGCTTGGGACATGCAGTGCTCTGTGCCAAGCCGGTCGTCGGTGACGAGCCCTTTGCCGTGCTGTTGGCCGACGATCTGCTCGATGGCGACGTGCCCGTGATGAAACAGATGGTCGATACCTACGATTACTACCGCTGTTCGGTACTGGGCGTGCAGGACGTGCCGCGTGAAGATACGGCCAGCTACGGTATCGTAGATGCACGGCCGTTGGCGGAGCGTATTGAACAGATCGCTGCCATCGTCGAAAAACCGCAGCCTGCGGTGGCACCTTCGACACTCGCGGTGGTCGGACGCTATGTGCTGACGCCGCGCATCTTTCATCACCTCGAGAACGTGCAGGCCGGTGCCGGCGGGGAAATTCAGCTCACCGATGCCATCTCGGCTCTGCTGACCGAGCAGCAAGTCTTGGCCTATCGCTATCAGGGCGTGCGCTATGACTGTGGCTCGAAGCTGGGCTATTTGCAGGCGACGGTCGAGTATGCGCTGCGTCATGAGGAGGTCGGCACGGAGTTCGCCGCTTACCTTCGTTCCCTGGATAAACTGCCATGACGCCTGCCGAGGCGCGCCAGATGTTTGTCGAGGCAGAACTGGTTTGCCCGGAAGCCACGATTGATGCCGCCATCGAGCGTCTCGCCGCAGAGATCACCGCCACGCTGGCTGATCATTACCCGCTGGTTCTTACCGTGATGGGCGGGGCGATCGTATTCGCCGGACAACTGTTGCCGAAGCTGGCTTTCCCGCTCGAGTGCGACTATCTGCATGCCACGCGCTATGGTGCGGCGACTACCGGTAGCGCGCTGAACTGGATTGTCGAGCCGCGCACCCCGGTGATCGGGCGTACCGTGCTGGTGCTCGACGACATTCTCGATGAAGGCGTGACCATCGCCGCCATCAAGGAAAAGCTGCTGGCGCAGGGTGCCAGGGAATGCTTGTTGGCCGTACTGGCCGAAAAAGATACGGGGCGCCCCAAGTCGGTTACCGCCGACTTCACAGGGGTGCGCTTGCCCAACCGGTTTGTCTTCGGTTGTGGCATGGATGCCAAAGGGGCCTGGCGCAATCTGCCGGCCATTTACGCGGTCAAGGGAACATGAATGTGATGAATGCCGATCTGCACTGCCACTCCACCGTTTCCGATGGCCTGCTGGCCCCGACCGCCGTGGTCGAACGCGCAAAAGCCAACGGCGTCGACTTGCTGGCGCTGACTGACCACGACGAGATTGGCGGGCTTGATGAGGCACGGGCTACCGCCGCGGCGTTGGGGATCCGCTTCGTCAATGGCACCGAAATTTCCGTGTCTTGGGGCGATGACCAGACGGTGCATATCGTTGGACTCAACTTCGATCATCACCATCCCGAGTTGGTCGCCGGTCTTGGGCGGGTACGTGGCGGACGCGACGCCCGTGCCGGACGGATCGCCGCCGAACTGGCGAAAGTCGGTATCGATGACGCCTACGCGGGCGCGCTCAAGTATGCCGGTAATCCGGCGCTGATCTCGCGTTCGCACTTTGCCCGCTATATCGTCGAGCGCGGTTTTGCGCGCGACGTGAAAACCGTGTTCGACCACTGGTTGGCGAAGGGTAAACCCGGTTATGTCAGTCATCCCTGGGCGGAACTGAACGAGGCGCTGGGCTGGATTAAAGCCGCCGGTGGCGTGGCGGTGATTGCCCATCCCGGTCGTTATCGGCTGACGCCCGCCGAGCGCCGCGAACTGTTCGTCGCCTTCAAGGAACTAGGGGGGCAGGGGGTCGAGGTGATCTCCGGATCTCACACCGAGGCTGAAGTGCGCGAATTCGCCGGCATCGCCCGCGAGTTCGGCTTTCTCGCTTCGCGCGCCTCTGACTTTCATGGCCCGGGAGAAAGCTATATCGATCTGGGCCGCATGGCTGCCCTGCCACCGGATCTGAAAACTGTCTGGGCGGAGTGGCTCTGATGGCCGAATTTCTGCAAATTCACCCCAAAGATCCGCAGCCACGCCTGGTTGCGCAGGCGGCCGAGATCATCCGCAAGGGTGGCCTTGCTGCTTTTCCGACTGATTCAGCCTATGCGCTGGGAGGACATATCGGCGATGCCGCACTGCTGGAGCGCATTCGGCGCATCCGTGGCGTGGATGATCGCCACCTGTTCACCCTGATGTGTCGCGACCTTTCTGAAATCGCCACCTACGCGCGTGTCGACAACGCGCAATACCGACGACTCAAGGCGGCAACCCCTGGCAGCTATACGTTTATTCTCGAGGGCACCAAGGAACTGCCGCGCCGCGTGTTGCACCCGAAACGCAAGACCATTGGCCTGCGCGTGCCGGATCACGCCCTGGTACTGGCGCTGCTGGGCGAACTGAACGAGCCGATCTTGAGTTCGACACTGATCTTGCCCGATGCAGCCGAACCGCTGTGCGATCCTGAGGAGATTCGCGATCATCTCGACAAACTGGTCGACGTGATTATCGATGCCGGGCCGTGTGGCGGCGGCATGACCACGGTGATTAACCTGGCTGGCGGTAGCCCCGAACTGGTACGTGCCGGCTGCGGGCCGCTGGAACCCTTCGGACTGACGGCCGACTGATGGTCGACTAGAATCCGCCCCCTCCATGGAAAACATCATTCAGACGCTGGCGATTTATGCACTGCCGGTGATCTTCGCCATCACCCTCCACGAGGCAGCACACGGCTATGCGGCGCGTCATTTTGGCGATCCGACGGCCTGGCAGATGGGGCGAGTTACCCTCAACCCACTCAAGCACATTGATTGGGTTGGTACGGTAGCCATCCCGGCATTGCTGTATGTGTCGCAGGCAGGTTTCCTGTTCGGTTGGGCCAAGCCGGTGCCGGTGGATTTCGGCCGCCTGCGGCATCCGAAGCAGGATATGTTGTGGGTGGCGGCTGCCGGACCAGGCTCGAATCTGCTCATGGCACTGGGCTGGGCGCTTATGCTTAAACTGGCGGTGGTGATGCCCGAGAATGCCTACAGTCTGCCGCTGGCCGAAATGTCGCGCGCCGGGATCGAGGTGAATGCGGTGCTGATGCTCTTGAATCTGTTGCCGATCCCTCCATTGGACGGCGGTCGCATTGCTGTCAGCCTGTTGCCTTCCCGCTTGGCTTGGCGTTTCGCGCAAGTCGAACGCTTCGGGTTTGTGATTTTGCTCGCGCTCCTCTTTTTCGGGGGGCTGAACTACATTCTGACGCCGCTGCTGCGCCTCTTTCTTTTCTTCATTAAAAACCTGTTCGCCTTCTGACCATGTTCGCTGAAAAAGTTCTTTCCGGCATGCGTCCCACCGGACGTTTGCATCTGGGCCACTATCACGGGGTTCTGGCCAATTGGATCAAGTTGCAGCACGAGTATCCGTGCCTGTTTTTCGTTGCCGACTGGCATGCACTGACCACCGCCTACGACGAGCCGGGCACGATTACGCAGAACACCTGGGACATGGTGGTCGACTGGCTGGCTGCTGGCGTAGACCCGTCGCAGGCGACCATTTTTATCCAGTCGCGTGTGCCCGAGCATGCCGAATTGCATCTGCTGCTGTCGATGATGACGCCGCTGGGCTGGCTCGAACGCGTGCCGACCTACAAGGATCAGCAGGAAAAGCTCACGCACAAGGACCTGACCACCTATGGTTTTCTTGGCTACCCGCTACTGCAGGCGGCGGATATTCTGATTTACCGTGCCGACAAGGTGCCGGTGGGCGAGGACCAGGTGCCGCATATCGAATTTACCCGCGAGATCGCGCGCCGCTTCAATCACTTGTATGGCCGCGAACCGGGTTTCGAAGAAAAAGCGAAGGAAGCTGTGAAGAAGCTCGGCAGCAAGCGCGCCAAGCTCTACGAGGAGTTGCGCAACCGCTATCAAGAGAAAGGCGAGGACGAAGCGCTTGAACAGGCCCATGCGGTACTCGATGAGGCGCAGAGCCTCTCGCATGGCGACCGTGAACGCCTGTTCGGTTATCTCGAGGGCGGTGGCAAGATGATTTTGGCCGAGCCGGGTGCGCTGCTGACCGCAGCTTCACGCATGCCGGGTCTCGATGGCCAGAAGATGTCCAAGTCCTACGGCAACACGATTGCCTTGCGCGAAGAAGAAGAGTCGATCCGCAAGAAGATCAAGACGATGCAGACCGATCCGCAGCGTGTGCGTCGCACCGATGCCGGCGATCCGGAAAAGTGTCCGGTCTGGCAGCTCCATCAGATCTACTCGAACGATGAGGTGAAAGCCTGGGTAGAGCAAGGCTGCCGTTCCGCAGGTATCGGTTGCATTGAATGCAAACAACCGGTTATCGATGGCGTACTGAAAGAGCAGGAGCCGATGCGCGAACGTGCCCGCATGTACGAGGAGGATCCGCAGCTGGTGAAAAACATCATCGCCGACGGGTGCGAGAAGGCCCGGAAGCTGGCTCAGGAAACCATGCGCGATGTGCGCGAAGCCATCGGACTCGACTATTCGTGAAAAAGTTGGCCGACACCGCACTCGCCGACGAAGCAGAGTTGCTCGCGAGCATCCGCGCGAGCTTTGTCGAGCGCATGCCCTTCAACAAGATTCTTGGTATCGAAGTGCTGTCGCTGCATCACGACCAGCCGGAACTGCGTTTCGACATGCGGCCGGAGCTGGTGGGCAACTACACGCGCAACATCCTGCATGGTGGTGTGATTTCGTCGGTACTCGATGTTACCGGCGGGCTGGTGGCCTTTCTTGGCGTCAAGCAAAAACTGAAGGGCAAGCCGGTCGTTGAAGTGCTGGAACGCTTCGCCCGCATCGGCACCATCGACCTGCGCATCGACTATCTGCGCCCCGGCGACGGGAAATGGTTTTTGGCGCGGGGCTTTCCGCTACGTACCGGTAACAAGGTAGCGGTGACGCGGATGGAGCTTTTCAACGACCAGGAAGCATTGATCGCGGTCGGAACTGCGGCATATACGGTGTCATGATGATTACGGAAGAAGTTGAAAAAGTCGGCGCCAGCGGGACGGCAATCGCGGAACTTCCGCACATTGCCAAGCTCTATGGTGAGCCGTTTCCGGATATGCCGCGCGATCTCTATATTCCGCCCGACGCGCTGGAAGTCATTCTGGATGCCTTCGAAGGACCG
>CAJBAP010000042.1 GCA_903950295.1 uncultured Rhodocyclaceae bacterium | reverse complement strand
TCTAACCTGCAACGGGCTGCTTCGGATAGCGGACCGGCTATTCGAAAATACAGAATTGCGGGCACTCTCCGACCTGAACTGATACTCATGATTCAGGGCTGGGCGCAGCCCAGCCCGAGATTCTTCTCCTCCAGTTGCTGTAGCGGAGTTTTCGATGTGGCGCCGGAAGCCTGTGGCGCTATGGTGCGCTTGCGCTCAGACGGCTTTCCGCCCGGTCGGCTTGCATCAATCTGGGCGGGTTTCGGAGCTGCCTTCGTGGTATTCGCCGGCTTTTCCGGCTGCGGGTTTTCCGCCGTGGCAGCCCACGCCCCAACCGTAAGAAGGCCGCTGGCGAACAAGGTCACCACACCCTTACGCATTTCCAGAAACCTTAGCCGCCTGCGAACCAGGCACCACCGCGATAACCTCCACCTCGAATGTCAAATGCTTGCCGGCATATTGATGATTGCCGTCCAGCATTGCGCCGCGCTCGGTGAGAGACAGGACCTTCAACTGAAATCTGCCGTCACCGCCCCCGGGTGACAGGACCATGCCCTGCTGAATGTCCAGTTCCGCCGGCAGATTCTCGCGCACGGCTTCGAACACCAGCTCCTGCCGGTAGGGTCCGTAGGCGTCGGCGGATGCCAGTTCGATGCAACCACGGTAGCCAGGCTCCTTGCCTATGAGCTGTGCTTCCAAGCCAGCGATCACCTGCTGCCTGCCACAGACGAACACCATGGGCGTGCTGCCATCGTCAAGCACAGATCCCTCTGCGTCGATGATCCGACAATGCAGGTTAACCCGGCTACCGTCCGCAATAGCTTTGCTCATCGATGGAACTCCCGCTTCAATGTCAGACATTCTCAATGCCGCATGGCGAATCGTGACCGCGCAATTTTCCAGATCAGCCAGAACCAGACAGGGAACAGCGCGATGGCAAGCTGCTGAAACGCTTCCGCCCATGCTGCACTTCCGGTTGCCGAATAGGTTTCTGCCAGCTGCGCGGCGATCACGCTGCGCTCGCCGTCGGCGAGTGGCGCGTCATTGAGTATCTGCATGCGCAGGATCACCAATTCCCAGCCGATGCGATTGTGCTGCTGATTCACGAAGTTGTCGGCGACGTGGCAGGCTGTGCAGCGCGTCCGCATCAGCCGCACTGACGCGGGAAGCGCTTCCCACGCAGCCTTTTCCTCTGCCAGGCGACCTTGTTCGCGCTCCTCTTCCTGCCTTTGCAGTTCCGCCTCCCTCGCTCGGTCGACAGCGAACGCAGCCTCGAGCCGCTTGCGTTCCTTTTCCGAGCGCACGGCTGTCTTCAACGCGTAATCCGCTGGATCAACGTCGGCCAATCCCGTTCGCGGTGTCAGACAAGTCAGCAGGGACAAGAGCATGATCCGCCTCGCCAGGCGCATTACCACGCAGGCTGCCTATTTGCGTCGCGGATCGGGCGGCTGCTTGGCGCTCAGGCCCAGGGCCGCATTGCGCTGGCCCAGATCCACTTTCAGGTGATCGGTACTGAGCCCCTTCTCACGCAACTTGCGCTCGATCCCGGCCATGTCCTCGGGCGTGATCCCCTTGCTGGCAAAGTCCCGGCGGGCCTTCTCGATGGCCAGGTCAACGCGCTTCTGCGGTTTGACCCACTCCGGGTTGGCCACCGCATCGCGCTCGGTGGCAATCGCCAGAATGCGCACCAGCGGCAGGTAGGGATTGGCGTTCAGCTTGAGCTTCTGGCCGGCCTTTTCGATCCCGAGTTCGAGATGGGGCACCCAGCGTCTGACAAACTGATGCTGGAAATGGCCGGCGGCCTTTTCTGACTCGGTATCCGGCGCGCCGCTTTCGATACCTTCGGCCGCGCGGCCGTAAAGATAGGAAATGAATTCCAATTGGACCGATATATGGTCCGGCAAATCCTTGAAATGATCCCCGCGCTCGACACCGTAACGCCTGTAGAAGTCCTCGATTTCCGTGACCGTGCCGCCCATCATGGCGCCGTCCAGCGGGAAACAGACGTTCAGCACTGCCTCGCGCGGCGGCTGCAGGAACATCTGGCTGTATTCCACGAGCAATTCCTCGTGCGACGACAGCGTTGACATGGCAGCGCGAAGAGCGCCGAGTTGCGGCCCGATGCCATAGGCCAGGGAGTCGTCAAGGTCGGCCAGATCATCGGCCAGCATCCCGGTCATGGCCGCAAAATGCGCCGGCTCCATCGGCGCCAGAAACGCCCGCGCCAGCATCAGATAGAAGTCGGCCTTTTCGTGCAGCAGGGTCGGCATTTGGCAATCGCTCATGTCGGTCATTGCGGGTTCCTTTGGCGAAGAAAAATCGGCGGGACCAAGACCAAGGCCCCGCCGACAAGCTGTCTCTCGAGGCAGCCAACTTGTACTACTGGTTCGGCGTCGCCGACAGGCTCAGCTTCTTGTCGCCAAAGGCATACAACAGGATGCCGATGGAAACCGCCAGAACGACAATGCCGATCTCGGTCATCGAGGGCGTGTAGGAGATCAGATCCTGCTCCCAGGCGCCCTTGAACAAGGGCACCAACTGCCCGCCGACCACATACTCGTAGCGACCTATGAACAGGGCCACGATGACCAACCCCCCGGCGATGACCTGTGTCATGGCTTCGCCGCGCTTGGCACTGAGCATCAGAAAGAAGGGCAGCACCATGCCCGCCCACAGTTCGAAGTTGAACAGGAACGACGAGACCATGTGACGCGTCGGCACATTGACTTCCGTCATGTTGGTCCACAATCCGGTCGCGGTCTTGGCGATGGTGAACACGATGACCAGGCCGAGCACGATGGCGAAGATGATGGGCACGTGCTGGCTCATGGCCTTGCGCGCTCCCTCCGACATGTTGGCCTGATCCACACCGTAGTCCAGATTGATGAAGAGCATGATGAAGGCCAGACCGGAGAGGAAAGCCGTGATCAGGAAGTAGACCGGCACCATCGGGCCATACCAGAACGGACGCATGCCCATCATGCCGAACACCGACCCGAGCGTGGCGTGGGCGATGATCACGGCGACGAAGGAAGCGACGCCGACCATCCGGCTTTGCGGACTGTCCCAGTCACCCTTGTTGATCAGCAGGAACTTACCGATCAGCAGCACCATGTAGGTGAGGTAGAACAGGCCCATCCACCACAGCGGCGACGTAACCGCCATGTTGGTCGGGATCGCCCACAGCATGCGCAGCGGATTGCCGATTTCCAGCCCCAGCGAAATGAAGCCGATGATCAGCGTGATGAGCGCACCCCAGACGCAGCGTTTCGCGATCGGGTAGAAGTCCTTCATGCCGAACACCATCGCCAGCGATGCGACGAAGGTCAGACCGGTCGAGGTAAGAACGAAGAACACGTAGCTCGATACCGGCAGGCCCCACACCAGCGTGCTGCTGGTGTTGAAGGTGGCGTGGCCGCCACTCAGCAGGGCCATGCCGGCGATGACGCCGAGCACCAGCCCGATGCCGCCAACAATGAGCCGCAGATTGGATATGCGCGATATGCTCAGCGGGTGTTCCATGGCTTGAGAATTGTTACTCATGTCACTATCTCCTTTGTGTCAGGTCAGGATTGTTTGGGACGGCTGAAACCGGGAACCACGCCGCCGCTCAAGTAATAGACCTGGGGCTTGTTGCCGGTATGCTCCAGCAGGCGCGACCCGTTCTTGTCGGAAATCATGCGGCTGACATTGGATTTCGGATTGTCCAGATCGCCGAAGAAACGTGCCGTCGGCGCGCAGGTGCGCACGCAGGCGGGGACATACTCGCGATTCGCGGCGTCGTCGTTGGACAGGTCGGCAATGCCCTTGGGCGCCTTGCTGATCTTGTGGTAACAGAAGGTGCATTTCGACACCACGCCAAGCGGCTGGATGCCGATGCCCTTGGTGTTGTCCTGCTGCGGCCCCTTGTACGGCGGATTCCAGGAGAGGTCGCCCTCGCCCTTGAACACGTCTTTCAGGTTCGGCTCGATCAGTGGCTTCGCGTCGGTGTAGAAGCGCACACCGTACGGGCAGGCGATCATGCAGTACTTGCAGCCGATGCACTTGTTCCAGTCGATCAGCACCACGCCATCCTCGGTCTTGTAGGTTGCCTTGGTCGGGCAGACATGCATGCACGAGGGTTCCTCGCACTGCATGCAGGGCCTCGGGAACCACTTCAGCACGGGCGTCGGCTGCTTGCCTTCGGTGTAATACAGGACGTCCTGGTAGTTCTCGCCGGGCAGGCGGTTGTTTTCCATCTGGCAGGCGGTGCTGCACGCCTGGCACCCGGTGCACTTGTCCAGGTCGATAACCATTCCCCATTTAGCCATTTCTCATTCTCCTTGTTCGTTAGGCGCGCGTCAGGCGCGCTCGACCGTGACTTTTCCGCTGTAGAACGTCTGCATGCCGGAAATGCGATCGGATTGTTGAACCAGAATTTCGTCGACATGGGAGCCGCGCCCCTTGGCCCAGCGACCCCAGGCCCAGTGACCGTGCTCGAACGGCAGCACGACGGTGTCGGGACGGGTGAGTTCGGTGACGCGGGCAATCGCGAAGATCTCGCCGGCGGACGACTTGATCTTGATCCGGTCGCCGTTCTTGAAACCCTTGGCCTTGGCCACGCTGGGATGAACCTCCGCCACGGCCTGCGTCTTGCCGCCGGCGGTCGGCTGGAACAACGCAATGGCGTTGGGAATGTTCGCCGTGCGGCCTTCCGCGTGCATCGCCGTCTTCGGCGTGACGAAGTGCAGATCGCCGCCGCCGTGGTACTTGGCCTCTTCATAGTGTGGCATGTTGTACTTCTCCGGCGAGCGCCCGGTGGTCTTGAGGATCCAGTCCTTCTTGTGCTCCATGTAGGAGGAGACGAACTCGAACTTGCCGGAATCGGTCTTGAGCAGTTTGGCCTTCACTTCGTCGGCCTTCATCGGCTTGTTCCAGCC
>CAJBAP010000041.1 GCA_903950295.1 uncultured Rhodocyclaceae bacterium | reverse complement strand
TGGCCAGGAATGCAAAGGGCGCTTCGGCGTCGCGGCGATTCTCGGCAAGATTGAAGTGCACGCGCCCGACCAGATTCCAGGCGGGATGACGTTGCTTGAAGAATTCCTGTAGCGCAAGCTTCGATGCCGCGAGTTCGGTGCGCAACGCCGCATCGAGATCGGCCCAAAGTGTAGCCAGCACCGTCGCTGTCAGGTACTCGCCGCCCGTCATGGGGGGCAGATCGACCAGCATGGTCGCGAACTCGGCCTCCGCGGGTACCGTGACGTCTATCTCTCCGCCTTCGGGCGTGGCGCACAGCGCCGTGACATAGCGCGCCGCAAAATTTCGCCACCAGGCCAGAATGGGCGGCAAGACACTGCCGACTTCCGTCGCCCCAAGATGCAGCAAACCGTTTCCGGCGCCTGACGCAAACGCGTCGACGAGACGTTGCTGAGGCTCCGGCCCCAAGGGAGGGACGTCGGCGTCCGGTGCCAGCAGCAGATGGCCGTGCGGCGTCAGCAGGAGTGTCAGGGTGTGGGCAGTGGCGGATGACATGTGTTGATGGGACGAACTACAACCACGGATGACAATCGATCGAAAAAAGTACTTGGAACTCACCCATCACCGGCGCCCACACGTAGACGTCTGTCAGCGTTGCGGCTTGCTGGCCAGATATCCGCTATTTCTTGAACGGATTTAACAGTGGCACTTGAAAGCGTGCAAAGTCACCGACGTTTCGGGTGACTACCGTCAGCTGATGCACCAACGCGCAGGCCGCAATCATTGCATCTTCATAAAGCGTGTCCGATTGCCCGTGCATCAGTTGCGCCCATAGCCGGAAGCTTGTCGCATCCATGGGTAGAACGTTGTAGCTTGCCGCGACCTGGTCGGCCCATGCTTCCAGTTCCGCTGCTTTGGCTTCGTCTTGGTCTCGGGTAATTTCGATGCCTGCCTGGATTTCGCCCAGCGTGACCGCGGAAAGGTAGAGATCGGCATCGGCAACGCCTTCGATCCAGGCCACCACCGCGCCATGCGGTCGAGGCTTGCGTAGTTCCGAGACGACGTTGGTATCCAGGAGGTACATGACTTACAGCACCGCGGTGCGCCGGCGTTTTGCGTGGCCTCGCGGCGGCACGGCGAGTTCGGTACGCGCGTCGTTGGATAACAGCAAGGCTTTGAGTGACGGACGCGCGGCATGGCTCAAGCGTTTCCACTCGGCGATAGGTACCAGCACCGCGGTTTCGGCCCCGCGTCGCGTCACTACCTGAGGCCCCTCGCTGACACAGGCATTGAGTAATTCACTGAACCGCGCTTTGGCGTCCTGAACTGGCCATGTATGCATGATACACCCCGGCTGACTAGATAGATGACTAGATTATGGGGGTTGTGGTTCGGGAACTCAAGGGGGCCAGCGACTTGAGATGCGGTAGCATACCGCCGTCATTGGCAACTTTCCGGATTCCATCATGTTCGCATTCGTTATCGTACTCATCATCCTGGCCGCCGCTGTCGGCGCCATTTATCTTATTTTGAAGAACATGGGCGAGGCGGGCATCGAGGTGGCCGCTCCGGGCAGCTGCAAGAGTGGGCGATGTGGCGTCCGGTGTGCTCCCGTGACTGAAGCGCGTGACGAGCAAGAGGAAG
>CAJBAP010000040.1 GCA_903950295.1 uncultured Rhodocyclaceae bacterium | reverse complement strand
GGCGGACGTCGAAGCGGGGGTTGCGGCGAATCAGCCAGGCTCCGCACAGCGCGCCCACGGCAGCGCCGCCGGCTTTCATGGCGCCGACCCAGAGCGTGTCGCCGGATAGCAGTTCGCCCAGCAACGAACCGAAAAATACCGCCCAGAAATAGCGTCGCCCCCCGATCAGCAAAGCCGCCAGTGCGATGCCACTGGGCAGAAAGAAAATGCTGGCGCCGCTGTTCTGCGAGAAATAGCGAATGACCAGCCACGACATCAAAGCGTACGCTGCGGCAACGCCGAGCAAAGCGGGCAGGTCGGCCCGGCGGGGTGGCTGGCGGGCGTCCGTCATCGGCTGGCTGAAATCCGGCTTTGTCGCACCCACAGCCGTGGCTCGGGAATCACCGGTCGTCGACCCGGATATGCAGCGTGATGGGCTTGTCATAGGCGGCTTCGATTTCGTGCAACTGGTGGATGATGTTGTCGTCGAGGCGGTAGCCACGCGCCAGCAGCAGGAATCCTTCCTGATGATAGAGACTGCGTGCCAGCATCATGCCTTCCTTGAGGCGCGCGGTCCGCAGCGCAACTTCCTTCCAGATGCGTGGCGGCGGCGGCACGGGGCGGTTGCGCGTTACGGACGGCCCGATGCCGAGTTCGCCCCCCGCTTGCCACTCCTCGCCGTCCATCAGGGAGATGAAGGCATCGACCACGGCGGGGTCGTAGCGCACGCCGCGCAGCTTGACGATGTATTCCTTCGCGCTCTTCGGGCTGTGCCGCTGCAGGGTGAGTACGCCGCATTGCAGTTCATCGTAGTCGTTGGCCAGCGCCAGGATGCGGGCGCCGAGTGGGATCATCAGGCTGTGCAGTCGATCCGGATAGCCGCTGCCATCGATGTATTCGTGATGGTGGCGGATGATGCGCGCCGCTTCGGTTAGTTGTGGCACGCCCAGCAGCAACTGCTGTCCCTTTACCGGGTGGCGCATCAGATCAGCCTTTTCGAGTGGCGAGAGGCTGTTGAAGGCGCGGTCGAGCAGTTTGTCGGGCAGGCCAACCTTGCCGATGTCGTGCAGCAGACCGGCCAGCAGCACTGTGCGCCGCTCTCCTTCATCGAGGTCGAGGCGCTCAGCCATCTGTCGGGCGAGATCGGCAACACGCCGCGAATGGCCGGCGCGCAGCCCCTCGCGCAGTTCGATCAGATTGGAGAAGACCTGCACGGTGGAGAGAAAGCTCTGGTGCAGCCCGGTGTTGGCCGTCTGCAACTCGGCGGTGCGCTCGGCCACCTTTTGTTCCAGCCCGGCATTGAGCATCTTGAGTTCTTCGTTCTGCTGGCGCGTCAGTTCGCTCAGCCGGGCGTTTTCCCGCATCAGTCGTTGGTGCGCCAGGGCCTGCTGGGCGGTGAGGATCAACTCTGCGTCATCCCACGGCTTGGCGATGTAGCGCCAGATCTTGCCCTGGTTGATGGCTGCGATGGTCGACGTCGTATCGGCATAGCCGGTCAGCAGGATGCGCTTGGTCTCCGGCCAGC
>CAJBAP010000039.1 GCA_903950295.1 uncultured Rhodocyclaceae bacterium | reverse complement strand
CTGGCGGGACGGCACCATTGACCGTTGCTGCCTTGCCGAGCCGGGCGGTGAACCAGAAGGTGCTGCCCGTGCCGGGCTGGCTGTCGACGCCGATCTCGCCACCCATGAGTTTGGCCAGTCGCTTGCTGATCGCCAGACCCAGGCCGGTACCGCCGTACTTGCGGGTCATCGAGCCGTCGGCCTGCTCGAAGGCGGTGAACAGACGCTGCTGATCTTCGGGCGAAATGCCGATGCCGGTATCTTGTACCTCGAAGCGCAACAACGCATCGGTCGGACTTTCTTCCGCCAGTTCGGCGCGCAGGGTGATGCTGCCAGCCGTGGTGAATTTGACGGCATTGGCGGTGAGATTGAGCAGAATCTGGCCGAGGCGCAGGGGGTCGCCGTGCAAGGCGAGGCGGGCGATTTCCGGCGACAGGTCGACGCGCAGTTTCAGTCCCTTGTCCATGGCCTTGTGGCCGATGAGACTCATCAGGTTCTCCAGCACTTCGCCGAGCTTGAAGTGGGTGTGTTCCAGGGTCAGCCGTTCAGCCTCGATCTTGGAGATGTCGAGGATGTCGTTGATGACATGGAGCAGGTGTTGCGAGGCATTGTCGATCTTGCCGAGCTGATCCCTGAGTTTGGGGTCTTCGGTATGTCGCAGCGCCATGCTGGTCATGCCCATGATGGCGTTCATCGGCGTGCGCAGTTCATGCGACATGTTGGCGAGGAAGGTGCTCTTGGCGCGGCTGGCGGTTTCGGCGGCTTCCTTGGCCACGGAGAGAGCTGCCGTCCGTTCTTCCACCAGGTTTTCCAGATGATGACGGTATTGTTCGAGTTCCTTGTCTGCAGCCTTGCGCTCGCTGACGTCCAAGCCGACGCCGAGCAGGTAGGGTTGGCCGTCGAGTGTCACACGCGTTCCACTGAAGTGGAAGGGTATGGTTTTCCCATAACGGTCACGGAATTCAGCCTCGACACTGGCGTGCCCATCCCGAAACACCTGCTGCATGGTGGCGGCGACACGTTCCTTGTCGGCAGCGGTGAAAAAGTCCGGCCCCTGCATCATTGCCAGCTCACTGTCGGTATATTGGGCGACCTCCCTGAAGTGTTGGTTCCAGCGCAAGAACCGGCCGCTGGCATCGAACATGTAGAACACGCCGGGAAGGGCATTGATGATGTCGGCGGAAAGCTGCCGCTCCCGGGACAGGTATTGATCGCGTTCCTGCAGGCTTTCCAGCATCAGGTTGAAGCCGGCGATCAGTTGCCCGATTTCATCCTGCGTGGTGCATGGCAAGGGCTGGGGAGGCTGGTCGGTTGCAGAGCGGGTGCTCAGGGTAGTGACCGCGGCCTGCATCGGTGCCAGTTGGCGACGGATCATCCACCAGGTCAGGGTGCCAGCCAGTAGGGTCAACAAGATGGTGGCCAGCAGCATGCGCTGCTGCAAGGCGCGAATCGCGGCAAAGGCTTCTGCGGTAGGTAGCAGGGACGCGACGTACCAGCCGACGAGCGAGAGGTGCTTGGCCGAAACCAGCACTTCTATGTCTTTTGGATTTACGAAAACTGCAGATCCCTCGTCACCCTGGATAAAACGATCCATTTTCGGAATAACCCCTGGGGCAGGCAGTTCTTCCATGACGCGACTCTTGTCGGTCGCCGTTACGATCATTCGTTGCTGTGATGAAACAACCAGATAGCCGCCGGTCTTGCCGTATGAATTCGCCGTAATCTTGTCGAGAAAATTGGTTTTATCGAGGTTGATCACGCCCACCAAGGAACCAATGACCTTGCCCTGCGGAGTGCGAATGGGTACCGCCAGCCCAAATACCGGGACTTGCAGTGCCTTGCCTATGCTGACGGTGCTGACCGTTGGCTTCCCTTCTTTGAGCGCAGTGGCGATGTGATTGCGTTCAATATAGTTGATGCTGAACCGTTCAGCCGAAAGTGGGACAGAGGCTGTTGCCGTGCCATCAATCCCGGTGACGAAAAAGCCGCCATTAAATTGTTGGCGCATCACAATGCGATCCTCCAGGATCGATTGAAGTGCAGTGGTGTTCTTGAGCAACTTTTCATCGATGCGTGAAGCCAACTGTTTCAGCGATGACATGCGGTCTTGAAACTCGTCATCAATGTTTTGCGCGACCAATGACACTGTTGAAAACTGCTGCTCGCCCAGTATCCGCTCCATATCCTCGCGCAGCATTCGGCTGGAGTAGTAGGCCAGCGCCCACAAGCTGAGGATGAAGATCCCCAGTGTGAAGAGGGTGACGCGGGTCTTGAGTGACTGTTGCAGCGACGTCTTCAACTTATGTACCTTGATTTATTGGCCTGCTGGCCAGACAAAGTCTAAACCCTGCGACTGCTTTCGCGCCAAGCATAAGGAAAAAACCCGCAAAGAGGGCATCAATGCGGGCATGTTCCAGATGAATGTTTTCGCCTACCCACTGTGGGTGGGGTATGGCGGCGGTAGTGATTTACTTGACGCGGTTTTTGTATTCGCCGGTGCGGGTGTCGATCTCGATCTTGTCGCCGATTTCGACGAACAGCGGCACAGGAATTTCCATGCCGGTGCTGATCTTGGCGGGCTTCATTACCTTTCCTGAGGTATCGCCCTTGACGGCCGGTTCGGTGTAAATCACTTCACGCACCAAGCTGTTCGGCAGTTCAACCGAGATTGCCTTGCCGTCGTAAAACACT
>CAJBAP010000038.1 GCA_903950295.1 uncultured Rhodocyclaceae bacterium | reverse complement strand
TCGCGCTTGGCGAGATCGCCGCGCATCGGGAACGGGGAGTCGGGCATGTTGAGGGTCTTGCGATAGTCAGCTTTTTTGTCAGCCTTTTGGTCAGCCATGATGTTCGCCTGAGAAATATTCCTGGGTGGCCTGCACGTCGCGAGCAATCTGTGCGGTCAGGGCTTCGAGCGAATCGTATTTCGCCTCTTCCCGCAGTTTGTGCAGGAAATGTACGGTGACGTGCTGGCCATAGATTTCGCGGTCAAAATCGAACAAGTGGACTTCGAGCACCGGGCGCAACCCCTGCCCCAGTGTGGGGCGCACACCGAGACTCGCCGCACCGGGCAGGTGGCGCTTGTCGAGGCCGGAAACGGTGACGGCGAACACGCCTGTGAGCGCCACCCGCTTGCGTTTCAACTGGATATTGGCGGTCGGGAAGCCGAGCTTGCGCCCGATTTTGCCGCCATGCACGACACGCCCGGCGATGCTGTAGGGTCGGCCCAACAGCCGTGCTGCGTGTTCGAGATCACCTGCCGCCAAGGTATCGCGCACGGCCGAACTGGAAACGCGCTCGCCGCCGATTTCGATGGTGTGCATGGCTTCGACATCGAAGCCGTGCTGCTGCCCCGCCGCCTGCAGCATGGTGAAATCGCCGGCACGGCCCTTGCCGAAGCGGAAGTCGTCACCGATGATGAGGTGGCGCACCGCCAGGCCCTGCACGAGGACTCGCCCGATGAATTCTTCCGCAGTCAGTCCCGCCAGCTTGCGGCTGAAGTGCAGCAGGTAGACCTCTTCGATGCCGCAGCTTTCCAGCAGCGCCAGCTTTTCGCGCAAGGACGTCAGGCGCGCCGGGGCCTGCTCGGGCGAGAACAACTCGCGCGGGTGCGGTTCGAAGGTCATCACCGCCGGTGGCAGACCGTGGCGCTGCGCTGCGGCGGTCAGGCGCTCAAGCAGCGCACGGTGCCCCAGATGCAGGCCGTCGAAGTTGCCGATGGCGAGCACGCGGGAAGACGCTGCCTGCGCTGGAAAGGTGCGGTGAAGCTGCATTGACGCTGGATTTGATCAGTTACAGGAAGCGGCGAATTGTAGCAGTCCGCTTCAGAAGGCCGCTGCGGCGATCTTGGACTTGGCGAGCGGCGGATTCTGCGCAAAGTAGCGCCGCATGCCGGTCAGCAGGGCTTCGGCCATCCTGTCCTGATAGCCATCATCGGTCAGGCGCGCTTCCTCTTCAGGATTCGAGATGAAGGCTGTCTCAACCAGGATGGAGGGAATGTCAGGCGCTTTCAGCACGGCAAAACCGGCCTGCTCCACGTGCCCCTTGTGGAGCGCGTTGATGCCGCCGATCTCGCCCAGCACAGCCTTGCCGAGTTTGAGGCTGTCGTTGAGGGTCGCCGTTTGCGACAGGTCGAGCAGCGTGCGCGCCAGGTGCGGATCCTTCACGCCGAGATTGACGCCGCCGATCAGGTCGGCCGCGTTTTCCTTGTTGGCGAGCCAGCGCGCCGCCGAGGACGAAGCACCGTTTTCGGAGAGGACGAACACCGAAGAACCCCGCGCCGTCGTCTTGACGAAAGCATCGGCATGCACCGAGACGAACAGGTCGGCATTGACACGGCGGGCCTTGGCGACGCGTTGCTGCAGCGGGATGAAATAATCGCCATCACGCGTCAGCAGCGCACGCATGTTGGGCGTGGCATCGATGCGCGCCTTGAGCCGTCGGGCAATCGCGAGAGTGACATTCTTTTCGAGGCTACCGCCGTGCCCTACCGCACCGGGGTCTTCGCCGCCGTGGCCGGGATCGATCACCACGGTAACCAGGCGATCAATTTCGGGTACCGGTGCCGCCGGCTTGCGGACAGGTCGATTCTCGGGCGGGCTGAAGGGGTCAGTGCCACCATGTTTTTGCAGCAGCGCCAGCAGAGGATCGGGCGGCTCGGCGGGGTAGAGATCAAGCACCAGCCGGTGGCCATATTCGCCCACGGGCTTGAGGCTGAACACTTGTGGCTTCACTTCTCCCTTGAGTTCGATGACGATGCGCACCACTTCAGGCTTGAAGCGGCCAGCACGGATCAGGCGAATCTGCGGGTCACTGTCGAGAATCTTGCCTGGCAAGCTGGCGAGCACCGAGTTGAATTCGACGCCTTCAATGTCGAGCACCAGCCGATCCGGATCTTTCAACAGCAACTGGGTAAATTTCAGCGGCTGGCTCAGGGGGGTGTTGTATTCGAGGGTAACGCGGGTGTAATCACTGGCCGGCCAGACCCGCACACCCAGCAGTGTCGGGGCCATCGCCCCCCAGGCGACGGGCGTGACCAGCAGCGTCAGGCTGGCGGAGGCGAAGCGGAGGACGTCGCGGCGAGTCCATCCAGCAGGGGCGGCAGTCGCTTCAACCATGCCTGCCCCCGTTTACTGCCTGGCTCGAGGTGCGCGCGTCGTCCCACGCCATCGAGAACCAGGCGAATGTGCAAATCGGCTGACGGCAAATATGGCTGCGCCCGGTCGGGCCATTCGACCAGACAGAGACAGTTTTCACCATTGTCGTCAAAGTATTCATCCAGCCCCGCATCGAGAAACTCTTCAGGAACATTGAATCTATAAAAATCAAAGTGATATAAGTTTAATCCAGAAATTACGTGAGGTTCAACCAAAGTGTAGGTTGGACTCTTCGCCGTCTCGCCAGCGCCGACTTTTTGCAACAGTCCGCGCACCAGCGTGGTTTTCCCGGCACCGAGGTCGCCCTCGAGGTAAACGACGGCGGCGGGACGCAGGTCTTGAGTCATGATCTCGCCCAGGGCCGCGCCCAGAGCGAGGGTGGCCGCTTCATCGGGCAACGAGTATTCACGACAGGTATCATCGATGGCATGCATGACTGGATCGGGCTGAAAGAAAAGATTCGCGACTGGGGCAGTGACTTGGGCTTTGCCGCCGTTGGCTTTGCCGGCGTCGACCTCGGCCTCGCAGAAACCGGCATGATGGACTGGCTGGCGGCAGGCTGCCTCGGTGAGATGGATTATATGGCCCGCCACGGCACCAAGCGTTCCCGACCGGCCGAGCTGGTGCCCGGCACACAGGCGGTGATTACTTGTCGCATGGATTATCGGCCTGCAATGAGCCGTCCCGCCAGCGCCGACTTTTCAGACGATCCGACCCATGCCGTAATCTCGCGCTACGCCCTCGGCCGCGATTACCACAAGCTCATGCGCGCCCGCCTGCAGAAGTTGGCCGACCGTATCGTGGGTGAAGTGGAAGATTTCAGCTATCGGGCTTTCACCGACTCGGCGCCGGTGATGGAGGTGGAACTGGCGCAGAACGCCGGCCTCGGTTGGCGTGGCAAACACACCCTGCTGCTGACGCGCGAGGTTGGTTCGTGGTTTTTCCTCGGCGAACTTTTCGTTGATCTGCCTTTGCCGCCGGACATCCCCACCAGCACGCACTGCGGTGACTGCATCGCCTGCCTCGATGCCTGCCCGACCCAGGCTTTCATCGCACCCTATCGGCTCGATGCGCGCCGCTGCATTTCTTACCTGACCATCGAGTTGGCAGGCAGCATCCCGGTCGAGTTGCGCCCGCTCATGGGCAACCGCATCTACGGCTGCGATGACTGCCAGCTGGCTTGTCCATGGAACCGTTTTGCGCCAGTGACGCGCGAGGCGGATTTCGCGCCCCGTCACGGACTCGATAGCGCAACGCTGGTCGAACTGTTTGGCTGGAGCGAAAACGACTTCAATGAACGACTGGTTGGCTCACCGATCCGTCGCATTGGCCACGAACGCTGGTTGCGGAATATTGCCGTGGCGTTGGGGAACGCATTGAGCGCTTTGGAAAATGCCCCGGCGACGCCCGAAATCGTTGCGGCGCTAACCGCACGGCAGGATCATCCCTCCGCGCTGTTACGCGAGCACGTCAGCTGGGCCTTACAACGTCAACCTGGCTGATCGCCAGTAACGAAGGGTCGCGCCGGATCGCTGCACCATTCGCTCCACGAGCCATGGTAGATCTTTGACCCGGCCAGGCCCGCAATCTCCATCGCCAGCATGTTGTGGCAGGCCGTGACACCTGAGCCGCACTGCTGCACCACGGTAGCGGGCGCACGCCCGTCAAACAGATCGAGGAACTCGGCACGCAATTCGTCGGCGGGCTTGAAGAAACAGGCAGCATCGTCGAGGTTGTCGAAATAAAACCGATTCAACGCGCCGGGGATGTGGCCGGCGACGGGGTCGAGCGTTTCGTTTTCACCGGCATAGCGCTCTTCGCTACGCGCATCGAGCAACAGCATGGCGGGCGAATGCAGATGCTTCAGCACGTAGTTCGCGTCGACCAGGCCAGGGCGTTGCTGCGGCACGAATTGAGCCGGCGACACGCTGCGCACCTCGATCTCTAGTGGCTGCTTGGCACGACGCCAGCCCGGCAGGCCGCCATCGAGGACGGCCACCTTGTCATGGCCCAGCCAGCGCAGCAGCCACCACAAGTGGGCGGCGAAGATGCTGCCTTCGTTGTCGTAAGCGACTACCTGCGTGTCGGGTCCTACACCACATGCGCTCATGCGCGCAGCGAAAGTGGAAATGTCAGGCAGTGGATGACGGCCGTTGGTACCGGTCATCTCACCCGCCATGTCGTGATCGAGATGGAGAAACAGCGCGCCCGGGATATGACCCTTGGCGTATGCCTGCGCGCCGTACTCTACGTTGCCCAAGTCGTGGCGGCAGTCGAAGACGCGCCAGGACGGATCGTCGATATGCGCCACCAGGGTGTCGACGCTAACCAGTCGTTCGAACATTACGCTTCCTCGTCTGCCAGCCAGTCAAGAGATGCATCGACGTCATCGAAGACCCGCAGGTCGGCACTGACGAAGAGCTGCTCCAGCCAGGCGCTCCACGCCACCCACTGGCTGTCGGTAACCACCGCGATACGCTTGAAGTCGCCACCGTGGGTCCGGGAAAATTTTATCTCTTCCCAAGCCATGTCGACGGTGAAGCCGGCCATCTCGCGCAAGTCGAACATCAGGTTAAGCTGACCATCGAAACGACCATCGGCCAGTACATATTCCTCGAACTCTCGGAAATCCTCGAGGGTAAATTCGCCCAGTACGGCCAATGTGACCAGGCGGTGGGTGTGATCAATGGTAATCATCGTTGTGAAAGCTCCTGGGCCATGATGCGGCGATAAAACTCGTGGAAGTGCTGCATGCCATCTTCCATCGGCGATTGATAGGGACCAACTTCATTGCGCCCCTGCATGAGCAGGGCATGGCGGCCGCGATCCATACGCTCGCCGATGTCGTCGTCCTCGATAGCGGTTTCCATGTAGGCGGCCTGCTCAGCCTTGATGAATTCGGGCTCGAACAGGGCGATGTCTTCAGGATAGTAGAACTCGACGACGTTGAGCGTCTTGTCGACGTCCTGTGGAATCAGCGTCGACACCACCAGCACGTGCGGGTACCACTCGACCATGATGTTCGGATAGTAGGTGAGCCAGATCGCACCCTGCGGCGGCAACGCGCCATCGTAGTAGTCAAGCACGGCCTTGTGCCATTGGGCGTAGGTCTTGCTGCCGGTCTTGGCGAGCGAGGTAATGCCGACCTTCTGCACCGAATACCAGTCTCCGAACTGCCAGCTCAGGTCGTCGCAGGTGACGAAGTTGCCGAGGCCCGGATGATAGGGAACGACGTGGTAGTCCTCGAGATAGACCTCGATGAAAGTTTTCCAGTTGTAGTTGAACTTGTGGAGTTCGACGTGATCGAGCCTGTAACCGGAAAAGTCGAGCTCGCTGGCCACTTTCATTCCGGCCAGGTCGGCATTGGCCGAACGCGGCCCCTTGAACAGCAGACCATTCCAGGATTCAAGCTTTTGCTTGTTAAGGTTCAGGCAGGGATTGGCGGGAAAATGCGGCGCGCCGATCAACTCGCCGGCCGTGTCGTAGGTCCAGCGATGGATCGGGCAGACAATGTTCTGCGCCGTACCGCTGCCCTGGAGCATGATCGCCTGACGGTGCCGGCAGACGTTGGACATCTCATAAACGCCATCAGGCTGGCGTACCAGCAAGTTGCCGTGATCTTTCCACTCGGTCGAGCGATAGTTGTAAAGTTCGGGCACCATCAATTCGTGACCCGCATAACCCGGCCCGGCATCGAAGATCAGCTTTTTCTCGAGTTCGAATACTTTTTCGTCGAAATACCAATCGACGGGGAACTGAGAAATACCCGGCGCAAGTTGCGCCTTGGTAGCGACATCGGACATGATTTACCAAGCTCCAGAAAGCGTATCGCAAGGGACGCGAGTATAGCTAATTTGACCTGACGGGGCACCATAGGCTATTTTCACAGGTTCGCTCAATACCACTGCATCACATGAAGCCGATTTCAGCCAAGTCCCCAGCCTCTTTCGAGGTCGCCCTGCAGGAACTCGAAGGCATTGTCCAGACACTGGAAGGCGGTGGCGCATCGATCGAAGATTCGCTCAAGGCCTACGAACGCGGGATGAAGCTCCGCAACTATTGTCAGGAAACCCTCGGACAGGCAGAACAGAAAATCCGTATTCTCGAAAATGGCACACTACGCGATTGCAGCGACAAGCCTTCCTCTGTCAATGAAGGCGATGCATCTTGAACCTTGATTTTTCTTCGTGGATGACCATGATTCAGCGCCGCACGGAAACTGCGCTGGAACGCTGGTTGCCTGCGTCTGCCACCGCGCCCTCCCGCCTGCACCAAGCCATGCGATACAGCGTGCTTGGCGGTGGCAAGCGCATGCGTCCCCTGCTGTGTCACGCCGCCGGCGAAGCTGTTGGCGCGGACCCGCAACGCGTCGACGTCGCGGCCTGCGCGGTCGAGTTGATCCACGCCTATTCGCTGGTGCATGACGACATGCCCTGCATGGACAACGATGTCCTGCGGCGCGGCCGGCCGACCTGCCATGTCGAATACGACGATGCCACCGCACTGCTGGTCGGTGATGCCTTGCAAACCCTGGCTTTCCAGTTGATGGCCGAACATTCGGCCGCCCCTGACCCGGGGCGACAGTTGGCAATGATGGCATTACTCGGCCAAGCCGCCGGTTCACGCGGCATGGCCGGCGGACAGGCCATCGACCTGGCTGCCGTGGGAATGGCCCTGAGCATCGAAGAGCTCGAGTTCATGCACATTCACAAGACCGGGGCATTGATCCGTGCCGCCGTCCTGCTCGGCGCCCACGCCGGTGCGGCACATGAGACGACCGTCCAGCCCCTTGGCCACTTCGCCAACCGTGCCGGCCTGTTGTTTCAGGTCGTGGATGACATTCTCGACGCCGAGGGCAATACCGTTACGCTTGGCAAGACAGCCGGCAAGGATGCCGCCCAGGACAAGCCCACCTATGTCAGCATGATCGGCCTGGGGGGAGCCAAGGAGCTGGCTGCGCGACTGCGTGCAGAGGCACACACCGCGCTGGGTTTGTGCGATGTTGACACCAGCCGTCTCGCCGCATTGACCGATTACATTGCCGACCGCAGTTTCTGATCATGTCCTACCCACTCCTCGAAACCATTGCCGATCCAGCTGACCTGCGTCAGATGCCACGCGAGCACTTGCCGGCGTTAGCGGAAGAGTTGCGTGCTTTTTTACTCGATTCGGTAGCCAAGACGGGCGGGCATTTATCGTCGAATCTTGGCACCATCGAACTCACCATCGCCCTGCACTACGTGTTCAACACGCCGGATGATCGTCTGGTCTGGGACGTCGGTCACCAGACCTACGCTCACAAGGTGTTGACCGGCCGCCGCGAGGGTATGGCGCGGCTACGCATGAAAGACGGCATTTCCGGTTTTCCGCGACGCGACGAAAGCCCTTACGACACCTTTGGCGTCGGCCATTCTTCAACGTCAATCTCCGCAGCACTGGGCATGGCGGTAGCCGCAAGGGACAAGGGCGAACAGCGCCACGCCGTCGCCATCATCGGCGATGGCGCCATGTCCGCCGGTCAAGCCTTCGAGGCACTCAACAACGCCGGCGTCATTGACGCCAACCTGCTGGTCATCCTGAACGACAACGACATGTCGATCTCGCAACCGGTCGGCGCCCTCAACAAATACCTTGCCCGCCTGCTGTCCGGTCGCACCTTCAACGCCGCGCGCAAGGCGGGGGAAAAGGTCCTGTCGATGGCGCCCTCGCTGCTGGAGATCGCCAAACGCGCCGAAGAACACGTCAAGGGCATGTTCGTTCCAGGCACGCTGTTTGAGGAATTCGGTTTCAACTACATCGGTCCGATCGACGGCCATGACCTCGATTCACTGATCCCGACCCTGCAAAACATGCGTGAGCTTACCGGCCCGCGTTTTTTGCATGTCGTGACCAGAAAGGGCCAAGGCTACAAACTGGCCGAGGTCGATCCGGTGCTGTACCACGGGGTTTCAAAATTCGACGCCGCCAATGGCATAGAGTCTGGCAAGAGTGGGGGCAAGCTTTCTTTCACCCAGGTGTTCGGCAACTGGTTGTGTGACATGGCCGCGACCGACACCCGTCTGGTTGGCATCACCCCAGCGATGTGCGAAGGCTCTGGCATGACCCGCTTCGCCACGCAATTTCCTGCCCGTTACCACGATGTCGGCATCGCCGAGCAGCACGCGCTCACCTTTGCCGCCGGCCTGGCCTGCGAAGGCATGAAACCGGTGGTAGCGATTTACTCGACTTTTCTGCAGCGCGCCTACGACCAGTTGATTCACGATGTCGCCTTGCAAAATCTTGATGTCACCTTCGCCATCGACCGCGGCGGTCTTGTTGGTGCCGACGGCGCAACCCATCAGGGCGCCTTCGATCTTTCCTATTTACTTTGCATCCCCAACCTGGTGGTGATGACGCCCGCCGACGAGGCAGAGTGCCGCCAAATGCTGTCGACCGCCTACCAGCATCCCGGCCCGGCGGCGGTGCGCTACCCGCGCGGTAGTGGTACCGGCGTCGTTCCAGCGCCGACGTTGGATGTTATGGAAATTGGCAAGGGGAAAATCTGCCGGCATGGCCGTGGTGTGGCAATCCTGGCCTTCGGCACCCTGCTGGCTGCGGCGTTGGAGGCGGGTGAAGCACTGGATGCCACCGTCGCCAACATGCGCTTCGTCAAGCCGCTCGACGTCGAACTGATTCGCACCCTGGCAAGCACCCACGACTGTCTGGTCACGCTGGAAGAAAATACCGTGATCGGTGGCGCAGGTTCAGAAGTGGCTCGCACGCTTGAGGCAATTGGCATCACGAAACCCCTGCTGCGCCTCGGTCTGCCGGATTACTTCATCGAACATGGTGAGCAAGCGCAAATGCTCGCGGAGCTCGGTTTGAGTGCTCCAGCCCTGATCGAGCACATCAAACGTTTTAGCTCCAACATTACTTGAGTATTTTAGTCGGGATTGTTATACTTGGAGTCAGAAAGACAGGTTGTCCAAAGTTTTTAAATGAGTCGGCCTGCGCCCCGCCCCCAAGGAGACACACCCATGAACCTGAAAGACATCACGATGGCCATACCGGACGTTCAATCCAGCATAGACTCACGCCAACTGCCGATCAACCAGGTCGGCATCAAATCCATCCGCCACCCGGTCAAGGTGCTGGACAAAAGTGGCGGCGTACAGCACACCATTGCCACCTTCAACATGTATGTCGGGCTCCCGCACAACTTCAAGGGTACCCACATGTCTCGCTTCGTCGAGATTCTCAACACCCAGGAGCGTGAGCTTTCGGTGGAGAGCTTCGAGTCGATGTTGCGCGAAATGGTGCAGCGTCTGGAGGCCGCTACCGGCCACCTGGAGATGAGCTTTCCCTACTTCATCAACAAAGAGGCGCCGGTATCGAAGGTAAAAAGCCTGATGGACTACGAGGTAACCTTTGTCGGCGAAATTCTCGACGGTGACCGCTACCGGCAAACAACGCGTGTCATCGTGCCCGCCACCAGCCTGTGTCCTTGCTCGAAGAAGATCTCCGAGCGTGGCGCGCACAACCAGCGCTCACACATCACCATCACCGCCACCACCAACAGCTTCGTATGGATTGAGGAGTTGGTGCAAATGGCCGAAGGGCAGGCCTCCTGCGAACTGTATGGCTTGCTCAAGCGACCGGATGAAAAGCTCGTCACCGAACGCGCCTACGACAACCCCAAGTTCGTCGAGGACATCGTGCGCGATGTAGCGGGGGTGTTGAATGTCGACCCGCGCATCGATGCTTACACGGTGGAATCGGAAAATTTCGAGTCGATTCACAACCACTCAGCCTATGCTCTGATCGAGCGCAACAAACTGCTCTGATCCTCCACCGGAGCACTCATGCAAAAGGGACGCCGAGGCGTCCCTTTTGCATGGAGTGAAACAAAACTCACTCTTTGGCTGCAACAACCCTTCTGGTAAGCTTTTCTTTGATGCGCGCCGACTTGCCGGAGCGCTCACGCAAGTAGTAGAGCTTGGCGCGCCGCACATCGCCACGACGCTTCACTTCGATGCTGGCGACCAGCGGCGAGTAGAGCTGGAACGTACGTTCCACGCCCTCACCCGAAGAGATCTTGCGCACGATGAAATTCGAATTCAGGCCACGATTACGCCTGGAAATCACCACGCCTTCAAATGCCTGGACGCGCTTGCGCTCACCTTCCACCACGCTCACGTTCACGACGACGGTATCGCCGGGAGCGAAATCGGGGATGATTTTGCCCAGACGGGCGATTTCTTCTTGTTCCAACTGTTCAATCAGATTCATGTCGTTTTTTCCTTTTCATTTCCGTTATCACGACCGCAGAGCTCCTGTAATTCGATTTCACGCAGGAGTTGCGCTTCTTCCTTGCTCAGACTGCGAGCACGTTGCGCCAGCCATTTGGCAAACAGCTCCGGGCGGCGCTCCCGGGTCCGCAACAGCGATTGTTTCAATCGCCAGCGGCGGATATTCTCATGGTGACCGGACAACAATACTTCCGGCACCGGCAAATCTTCATACAACTCGGGCCGAGTGTAGTGCGGGCAATCCAGCAACCCGCTCACAAACGAATCCTCTACTGCAGAACCGGCATCATTCAAGGCACCCGGCAACTGTCGCACGCAGGCATCGATTAACGCCAACGCCGCCACTTCCCCCCCCGAGAGCACAAAATCTCCCAGAGATATTTCCTCATCCACGCAGCGCTCAATCAAGCGCTCATCAACACCTTCGTAGCGACCACAGAGCAAAATCGCACCATCACTCATCGCCAGCTTCGCTACGCGGGCATGGGTAAGTGCCTTGCCCTGCGGCGAGAGATAGATCACTTGCGTCCGCACCGCCCGCGCCGCCTGCGCCACCTCTATTGCGCGCTCCAGCGGCAGCGCCTGCATCACCATTCCCGGACCACCACCAAACGGCCGGTCATCGACCGAACGGTAGGCGTTTTCAGCCACATCGACAAAGTCACGCGGATTCCAGCAATCCAGTTGCCACAAGCCTCGCTCCAGTGCCCGCCGGCTGATGCCAAAATCCGTCACCGCCGCGAACATCTCCGGAAACAGTGTGACGATATCGAAGCGTAAAACCATCAGAAACCGCCCCGGCTACCAGTCAAGTTCCCAATCAACCCGCATCACACCGGCCGCAACATCCACATCTTTCACCACATGGCCGACGAATGGCAGCAACCGTTTCGTCTCGCCATCGATCACCACCATCACCGCATGGGCGCCCGACTCGATCATTTCGGCCACGCGCCCGAGCGACTCTTGCTGTTCATTCACTACATTCAGGCCGACCAGGTCACCCCAATAAAACTCACCCTGCTCTGTTACCGGCAACGCATTGCGTGGCGCACCGACGTACTGCCCAACCAACTGCTCAGCGTCATTGCGAGCATCAACGCCGATCAGTTTGGCCACCCAGCCCTTGCCGTGCAACCGCAAGGCCTGCAATGGATAGGCACGCCAGGCAGAGAAATCATTCTCTTCGCGGCCCAACCACCAGTGGTCAATTTCGCGCCAACGGGCTGGATCATCCCCGAAGGGATGCAGCCTGACCCATCCTTGCACGCCGTATGGAGCAGTGATACGCCCCAACACGACCATGGAGCTTAGGCGGCCTTGGCAGTAGCAGCGGACTGCTTGAGCAGTCGCGCAGCGGTAGGCGACAACTGAGCGCCTTTGCCCTGCCAATAGGCCAGTCGCGCGGCATCGATGACCAAGCCTTTTTCGTTGGCGGTGGCAACCGGATTGTAGAAACCAACGCGCTCGACAAAGCGACCATCACGACGGTTGCGCGAATCGGTAACGACCATGTTGAAGAAGGGGCGCTTTTTGGCACCGCTACGGGCAAGACGAATGACAACCATGCAAGGTTCCCCTAGAAACTGGAAAAGGGGGCGATTCTATTGTTGAAACGCCTTCAAGACAAGCACTTTTGCGCCTACCGCCGCGTCAGGCCAGGAAGCTCCGCCGTCAGCAAGGCGCCCAGCAGAATCACCGACCAGGACAGATAAAGCCACAACAAGAAGATCGGTACGGCAGAAAATGCCCCGTAGACGAGCGCATAGGTGGGAAATTTCACGACATACAGCGCGAACAGTCGCTGCATGCCCACGAAAGCCAGTGCCGCCAACACACCCGACAGCCCAGCATGCCAGCGCGAAACAAGTCGATTCGGTAACACCCAGTACAGGAGGCTGAACATTCCGGCGAGGAACATCAAGGGAATGATCTGCGCGAATGCCGCTTGCAACCGCATGGGTTCATCCACGAAACCGAGAGACGCACCAGCAAGATAAGTGATGCTCGCCAGCGCCCCGCCAAACACCAGCGGTCCGGCCAGCAGAGCCAGCGAATGCATGCCCAGTCGCCGGAGCCAGGGGCGGCGCTTCTTCACTTTCCAGAGGGCATTGAAAGTGTGTTCGATAGTGAGCATCTGCATCAGGGCTGTCAGCGCCAGGACTGCCAAACCAATCCAGGTAACCTGATCGGCACGTTGTGCGAACAGGCCCAGATACTTGACGATCACCACGCCAGCCTTTTCGGGGAGCAAGGTAGATAACAGAAATTTTTCCAGCGCAGCGGAGAGCTTGATCCCGAATGGCAGGGTTTCGATCAATACCGCACCGACCGCCAGCATCGGCACCAACCCCAGCAGCGTGGAAAACGAGAGCGCCGCCGCCGTCTGCGCGCAGCGTTCGGTATGAAAGCGTCGCACGACGCTGGCAACAAGGCGGAAAGGGGCTAGCACCATATAATCCGGTCGATTTTAACGAATGAATCAATCCATGCCACCAGAGCGCCGTCCCGCCAGCGCCGACTTTTCCCCTGCCAATCCAGCCTACGCCCGGCGCGCAAATCTTGCGGCCAGTGCCAGCTTGATTGCACTCATCGCGCTCTGCCTGGTCTGGGAATTGTGGCTAGCTCCCCTCAGGCCCGGCGGTTCGTGGCTGGCCCTGAAGACCTTGCCGCTACTCGCGCCGCTCTTCGGCATCCTGCACGGTCGCCGCTACACCCATCAGTGGGCAACGCTGCTGATTCAGTTGTATCTGCTTGAAGGCTTGGCGCGCGCCACTTCGGACAGCGGCATGATGCAAACGCTCGCCATCCTTGAAGTAACACTCGCTCTGGTCTTCTTCGTTGCCACGGTGAGTTACGCGCGCCTGACGGCCCCGAGTCGGCTCAACGCCGGCCTCAAAGCTGCGGATTGACCCGCTCCGGCCCGGCGTGCAACTTGTTCAGGGCGTTGAGATAGGCTTTGGCAGAAGCGACGATGATATCGGTATCCGCGCCCTGGCCGTTGACAATGCGGCCGTCCTTGGACAGCCGCACGGTCACCTCGCCCTGGGCATCGGTACCGGTGGTAATGGCATTCACCGAGTAGAGCAGCAGATCCGAACCACTCCCCGCAACGCTTTCGATGGCACGAAAAGCCGCGTCCACCGGTCCGCTGCCTGTTGACTGGGCACGATGCTCCACACCCCCCAATGACAGGGTCAACTCAGCACGGGGCGACTCGCCGGTCTCCGAATGGAACTTGGAAGCAATCAGCTTGTAATGCTCGACTTCGGGCGGGCCCATCTCGTCAGAAACGATGGCGTGCAGATCCTCGTCGAAAATCTCACGCTTCTTGTCCGCAAGTTCCTTGAAGCGCGCAAAGGCCGTGTTGAGCGCTTCTTCGCTCGCCAACTCGATGCCGAGTTCAGTCAATTTCGTCTTGAAGGCGTTGCGGCCGGAAAGCTTGCCCAGGGAGATCTTGTTGGCGTTCCAGCCCACATCTTCGGCACGCATGATTTCGTAGGTTTCGCGATGTTTCAACACGCCGTCCTGGTGAATACCGGATTCATGCGCAAAAGCGTTGGCGCCAACCACGGCCTTGTTCGGTTGCACGACATAGCCGGTGATCTGGGACACCAGGCGCGAAGCGGGCACGATCTGCGTGGCATCGATACGTGTCTCGACCGAAAACAAATCCTTGCGGGTACGCACCGCCATGACGATCTCTTCGAGCGCGGCATTGCCGGCGCGTTCGCCGAGACCGTTGATGGTGCACTCGACCTGCCGCGCACCATTAAGCACCGCGGCCAGCGAGTTGGCTGAAGCCATGCCGAGATCGTTGTGGCAATGGGTCGACCAGATCACCTTGTCCGAATTCGGCACATGCTCGATCAGGGCACGCATGCGCTCGCCCCATTGCACGGGAATGCTGTAACCGACGGTATCCGGCACGTTGATGGTCTTGGCGCCGGCCTTGATGACCGCATCGAAGACACGGCAGAGAAAGTCAAACTCCGAGCGCACAGCATCCTCGGCCGAAAATTCGACGTCGTCGGTATATTCCAGTGCCCACTTCACCGCCTTCACGGCCGCCTCGACCACCTGGTCGGGCGACATGCGCAGCTTTTTCTCCATGTGGATCGGGCTAGTAGCGATGAAGGTATGGATGCGGCCGGAACGCGCCGGCGTGATTGCCTCGCCGGCGCGCCGCACATCCTTTTCGTTGGCGCGCGCCAGACCGCAAACGGTCGAATCCTTGATGGCCTCGGCAATCCCTTTCACGGACTCGAAATCGCCCAGCGAAGCCGCAGGGAAACCGGCTTCAATGATATCGACGCGCATGCGTTCCAACTGACGGGCAATGCGCAGCTTCTCTTCGCGCGTCATCGCTGCGCCCGGGCTTTGCTCGCCATCGCGCAAGGTGGTGTCGAAAATCAACAAGGTGTCTTTGCTCATGCTCGTCTCCAGTGGAATCGGCTAATGGTTCTCATCCCGTTGCTCTCTGGCAACAGGCGTGGCATTCGAATTGTGGGGTAAGAGTCTGCTAGCGCGCGCGGCGCAGCAGGGGACGCAGTTTGGTGCGCAACAGAACGCGCACCAACAGGATGCCGGTAAGCGTAAGGAAGGTGGCGGTGAGCAGCGTCGCAGTCATGGCGTGAATATAACAAACTATTCGGATCGTGCAAGTCTTTTACGTCTATTGAGCCAATTGACAAAAGCAATCACATAGCCCGACAACGCATAGGCCAGGAACAGGGCAAACAACACGCCGGGTGGATAGCTCGATACCAGCGCAAAACCCAGCGCAATTGCCGCCACCATCATGAAGGGCACGCTCTTGCGCAGATTGATATCTTTGCCGGAGTAGTAGGGGAAATTGCTGACCATGGTGATGCCGGCAAAGATGGTCAGTACGCAGGCGTACCAACGCGCTTCGTCGCCGGTCCAGTCGTTGTCGATCAGCACCCAAACCAGGCCAGCCACGAGCGCCGCGGCTGCGGGACTGGGCAAGCCCTGAAAGTGCCGCTTATCGACCACTTCGATGTTGGTGTTGAAGCGTGCCAGACGCAACGCTGCACCTGCACAATAAATGAATGCCGCAATCCAGCCGAGCTTGCCCATGCCCTTCAGCGCCCAGACATAGACGATCAATGCCGGTGCTGCGCCAAAAGACACCATGTCGGAAAGCGAATCGTATTCCGCCCCGAAAGCACTCTGCGTGCGCGTCAGTCGCGCGACGCGACCATCAAGGCCATCAAACACCATGGCAATGAAAATTGCCACCGCAGACACCTCAAAGTTGCCGTTCATGGCCTGCACGATAGCGAAAAAGCCAGAGAACAGCGCCGCCGTTGTGAGTAGATTTGGCAGGATGTAAATGCCGCGTCGACGCAACTCGGGGTTGAACAGGGTCTTGCGGGGACGGTAGTCAGGCATGGTGAAGGGCTTGGCCGCTATGGATAGGCTATTGTAGCGGCCAAGCTGTACCTTCGTAATGCAATCACACGATCATCAGTTCTTGCTCTGATCCACCAACTTGTTCTTCTTGATCCACGGCATCATGGCGCGCAGCTGCTCGCCGACCTGTTCGATCGGATGAGCGGCCGTGAGGCGACGGCGTGCGGTCATGCTCGGGTAGTTAGTGCGGCCCTCGAGGATGAACATCTTGGCGTACTCGCCGGTCTGGATACGCTTGAGCGCGTTGGTCATCGCCGCGCGCGACTGATCGTTGATGACCTCGGGGCCGGTGACGTACTCGCCGTATTCCGCATTGTTGGAAATCGAGTAGTTCATGTTGGCGATACCGCCTTCGAAGATCAGATCGACGATCAGTTTCACCTCGTGCAGGCACTCGAAGTAGGCCATTTCAGGGGCATAACCGGCATCGGTCAGCGTCTCGTAACCCGCCTTGATCAGTTCGACCAGGCCACCGCACAGCACGGCCTGCTCGCCGAACAGGTCGGTCTCGGTTTCTTCACGGAAGTTGGTCTCGATGACGCCGCCCTTGGTGCCACCGTTAGCCGCTGCATAGGACAACGCGATATCCTTGGCCTTGCCCGACTTGTCCTGATGAATGGCGATCAGCGAGGGCACGCCTCCGCCCCGCAAATATTCGGAACGCACCGTGTGACCCGGGCCTTTCGGCGCGATCATGATGACATCGACGTCATCCCTGGGGATCACCTGGTTGTAGTGAACGTTGAAGCCGTGGGCGAAGGCCAGCGCGGCACCCTTCTTGATGTTGGGTTCGACATCGGCATAATAGACGGTCGGGATGTTCTCGTCGGGCAACAGCATCATGACCACATCGGCACCCTTGACGGCCTTGGCGATTTCCTCGACCTTGAGTCCGGCCTTCGAGGCCTTGGACCACGAGGCACCACCTTTACGCAGACCAACAGTAACCTTGACGCCAGAATCCTTGAGGTTCTGGGCGTGGGCGTGGCCCTGCGAACCATAGCCCACGATGGTGACTTTCTTGCCCTTGATGAGGGAGAGATCGGCGTCCTTGTCGTAATAAACTTTCATGACTTTCCTTTGCGATAGCGGTAATCAAACTTTAAGAATGCGGTCGCCGCGGCCGATGCCGCAGACGCCGGTGCGAACGGTTTCGAGAATCAGGGAACGGTCGATGGCATCGAGGAAGGCACTCATCTTGGCACTGTCGCCCGTCAACTCGATGACATAGGAGGACTCGGTGACATCGATGATGTGACCGCGAAAGATTTCGGCGATGCGCTTCATCTCTTCACGGTCCTTGCCGGTGGCTCGCACCTTGACCAGCATGAGTTCGCGCTCGATGTGCGCCGCCTCGGACAGATCGACCACCTTGACGATATCGATCAGCTTGTTGAGCTGCTTGGTGATCTGCTCGATGACGTCGTCGGAGCCGATGCTGACGATGGTAATGCGCGAGAGTGACGGATCTTCGGTCGGCGCAACGGTCAGTGACTCGATATTGTAGCCACGGGCCGAGAACAGGCCGGAAACTCGCGACAGGGCGCCAGATTCGTTTTCGATGAGGATGGAAATGATATGGCGCATGATCAGAGCTCCTCTTCCGCCAGAATCATTTCGGACAGGCCCTTGCCGGCCGCGACCATGGGAAAGACGTTGGCGGTCTTGTCGGTCTGGAAGTCGAGGAAGACCAGTTCGTTCTTGTGCTTGACGAAGGCTTCGCGGATCGCCGGCTCGACATCGGCCGGTTTGTCGATGCGCATGCCCATGTGGCCGTAAGCTTCGGCAAGCTTGACAAAGTCCGGCAGGGCGTCGACGTAGGATTCTGAATAGCGGTTGCCGTGGAACATCTGCTGCCACTGGCGCACCATACCCAGGTAGCCGTTGTTGAGGCAAAGGATCTTGACCGGCAAACGAAACTGTTTGCACGTCGAAAGTTCCTGGATGTTCATCTGGATCGAGCCCTCACCGGTGATGCAGGCGACGGTTGCCTTGGGGTTGGCAAAACGTACGCCCATCGCGGCCGGCAGGCCGAAGCCCATGGTGCCGAGGCCACCGGAATTGATCCAGCGGCGTGGCTTGTCGAACTTGTAATACTGAGCCGCCCACATCTGGTGCTGACCAACGTCCGAAGTCACGAAGGCATCGCCGCCGGTGACTTCATAAAGCTTCTCGACCACATACTGAGGCATGATGATGTCGCTGCCCATCTTGTACTTGAGCGAATCGACCTTGCGCCACTCCTCGATCTGCTTCCACCAGGCCGCGAGTGGCTTGGCTTCCGGCTTGCCATCGGCAGCCTCGATCTGCTTGATGATTTCGTCAAGCACATCAGGAACGTTGCCGACAATCGGCACATCGACGCGTACGCGTTTCGAAATCGAGGATGGGTCGATATCGATGTGGATGATCTTGCGCGCCACCTTGCCGAAGTGATCGGGATTGCCAATGACGCGGTCGTCGAAACGCGCACCGATAGCCAGCAAAACGTCGCAGTCCTGCATCGCCATGTTGGCTTCGTAGGTGCCGTGCATGCCGAGCATGCCGAGGAACTGGCGGTCGGTGGCCGGATACCCGCCCAAGCCCATCAGCGTCTGGGTAATCGGATAGCCGAGCATGCGCGTCATCTTTGTCAGCTTGTCGGCGGCATTCGACAGAATCACGCCACCACCCGCGTAGATCATCGGCCGCTTGGCTTCCAGCAGGAGCTGCACGGCTTTTTTGATCTGCCCCGTGTGCCCCTTGACCACGGGGTTGTAGGAGCGCATCGCAACGGTCTTCGGGTAATGGAAGTCGCACTTCTGGATCGTTACGTCCTTGGGGATATCCACCAGAACGGGACCGGGACGACCCGTATTGGCAAGATAAAAAGCCTTCCTGATCGTGACGGCGAGATCCTTGACATCCTTGACCAGGAAATTGTGTTTGACACAAGGGCGGGTAATGCCAACCGTATCAGCTTCCTGGAAGGCATCCTGGCCAATGTAGGCCGTGGGTACCTGGCCGGAAATAACCACCAGAGGAATCGAATCCATGTAGGCGGTAGCGATACCGGTGACGGCATTGGTCACGCCTGGACCGGAGGTGACCATGGCCACGCCGATCTTGTGCGATGAACGCGAGTAGGCGTCCGCCGCGTGCACGGCCGCCTGCTCATGCCTGACGAGAATGTGCTTGATCTGATCCTGCTTGAACAATTCGTCGTAAATGTACAAAACCGAGCCGCCAGGGTAGCCGAACACGTGTTCGACCTTTTCTTCCTGGAGACACCTGATTACAATCTCAGCGCCCGTCAGTTGCATTGTTGTGAGTCCACTAAAAACCGGGCAACGCCCGAAACGCGCAACAATACTTGACAGTCACCTCAGTGGTCAAGGCTTCCCGCCATCTATCCATAAAGCTAAAGCTGCCTTGGCCACACGTTCAGAGCTCTCCGACTTTCTCGCCGCTGTCGAGCGCCGCGCCTTCAAACAGGCCATGTTTGCCGTGCGCGACGAGGATGCCGCCCTCGATATCGTCCAGGACAGCATGATGCGTCTGGCAGAAAAATATGGTGGGAACCCGGTCGATGAACTGCCGCTTCTTTTTCAACGTATTCTGCAAAACGCCATCCGCGATTACTATCGCCGTTCGCGCACCAGGATGGGGCGCATCGTGCAACTCTCTTCCTTCGAGCCAGCGGATGATGAGTTTGCCGACCCGCTGGAACACTTAGAAATCGATGAGGAACATAATCCATTTGCTACCCCGCATGCCGCCCTGCTTCAGGCCGAGACCTTGGGTCGGATCGAGGAAGCGCTACAAAATCTGCCGCCACGTCAACGCGAAGCCTTCCTGCTGCGTTACTGGGAGGGATTGGATATCGCCGAAACCGCCGTAGCCATGGGCTGCAGTGAAGGCAGCGTAAAAACCCACTGTTCTCGTGCCACCCATGCCTTGGCGGTCGCGCTTGAGGCAGAGGGGATTCGACCATAGGAGTCCGGCCATGAAACCTGAAGAAAGATTCGCCCGACAGTTATGCCGCGTGCTCGACCAGGGCACCCGCGATCTCGACCACAGCATCACCGAGAGGCTGCGTGCCGGACGTGAGCGCGCACTCCAGCAGCAAGTCGCTACTGCCGAGGCTTTT
>CAJBAP010000037.1 GCA_903950295.1 uncultured Rhodocyclaceae bacterium | reverse complement strand
CTGGTAACTGCCTTGCGGTGTGGTTTCCAGATTTTTCCACAGCGGGCTGGTATCGAGCGGTACCTCATAGGTCTTCGGGTCCTCTACCGCTGGTGATCGGGCGCGAATCTTCCGATCTTCGCTGCTGACGAGTGTGGCCGACGCGTCGTAATCCATCAGGATCCGGCTGTACTGGTTGGTGAAGGCCTTTGGCTCAAGTGGAATCAGAACCACGCCGGCGAACCGGCCCTTCCGATCGAGAAGCTTGCGGTTTACGCGGAACTGATGCTTGCCGGTGACCAGTCCACGAGAAACCTGGCTGATATACAGGTCATCCTTGTTGCTGTTGCTGTGGTACTGAAAGTAGTCGCGTTGCTTGAAATTTACCCCCTTGCCGCGATCCGCCAGAGGGACGATGAGTTCTCCATTCGCATCGATGACATAAATGTCCTCGATGACGTCTCTGGGGAAATCCAGGCTCCGAATGAATTGCTCCAGTTCCGCTGCTGGCGGATTGCGTTCCCATGCGCCGCGAACGGCGCGTAACAGGATGTCCATTTGCTTGATGACTTGCGCTGAGTGGTCCGCCAGGGCCTGGTTTGTCAGTCGGGTTCGGTTTTCCAGCAGCGCAGCTTCGCGCTGCTGAAGCACCGTGTAGGCGATGCCGACTTCGGCTGCAATGGTGAATGAAATGACGGCAACCAGGGTCCACAGCAGATGGAGCTTGCCTCGCCTGCGTTCGAGCACCTGGCCTTGTCGAGTGGCAGTGAGTTCGGTGCGTCGTTCCTTGTACCGCTGTATCTCCAAGGCCAGAATGGCGGCCACGATGGCGGCGGCAAGAATGTTGAACCAGAACACGGTGACCCACGAGGTGGGATTGTCGCCGCGTTGCCCGATCGGCATCGCGTCAGCGAACAGCAGGCTACCGGCCCGCCCCAGCATCCAGAGGGCGGCGATGCCGAACAGCACGCCGAGTGCCATGGCGGGGATGCTGGTGCGGCGCTGACGAAGCAGCTGCAGCAGAATCCATGCAATCCTTCCGTTCAGGATGGCGGATACCAATGAAAATACGATGGCGCGCATGACGCCATCGGGCTCTACGAGCCCCCACCAGGCAAACAGCGGGATGGCCAGCACGATCAGAGCAGCGCCGAAACGATCGAGAGGAGGCGGGATGTCGTGCTGGTAGGCGGAAAATCCGCTGAAGAGAACAAAGATTGCCGTCAGCAGCAGCGTATTGGTGCCGACCACGGTGACCCATTGCGGCATCACGGGGCCATAACTCGACAGGAAAAAAGCCACCGACAGGATCAGGAAGGACTGTGCACTCCTGCGGATCAGCAGGGTGCCTCGCCGTAGCTGTGCGAAGACCAGCAGAACAATGCTCAGACAAAAGCACAAGCCTGAGGCCAGGGAGTAGAAGGTGAGCGTGGTCGGTGTCAAGTTTTCAAATCATGTGGGGTGGAAGGCCAAGCCGATAAACTATCTTACCTTGGCGTGGTTTGAACCGGGTCATTACGCGCAGCCTTGCCGTATGAAATCCTTTGCCCCTAATGAACTCAAGCTTTCGTGGTTGCACGCGCCTGAGAGTGATGAGTTTGTTGTGGAGAGAGGTAGCCCGGACCTTCAGCGCATGCCCTATGCCATACCGCCTGAAGTGGGCGAGGCCTGGCTCGATACCCTGTCTCTCCATGACGGAATCGTGCTCTATCGCGCTGTGCATGCCATGGAGCCATCGCCACGGGGCCAGCTCATTCCGTTGCTCGATGTGGATGGCGTCTCAGAAGAGCCGACCTTCAATGCCCAAATCTGGCTCGCCGGCCTGGGGTGCCATCATGAATACTGGCAGGGACGCAACGCTCCGCCGGTCGAGATCGTGGCTTTTCCCGGCCGCGACACCTTTCGCTACAAAAAATTATGGCAGGCGAAAGTGCTGGTCGAAGGCGGTGTGACGTCAGAAATGAGATCCGTCGTTGTCCCGGATAGCGTCATGAAAATGTTGCTGGGCGAAGAGGTCGTCGAGACTTTGTTGAGCCGCTTGGGTTTGAGTAAAGAACGCCAGTCGGTGGTGATGCCCATGCCATTTTGCTGTCCGAACCAATTCCGATGAAGACCCTTGCCACGCGGCTTGGCTATTCGCATGTCAATCATTTTGGCGCCGCGTTCAAGCGTCGGTATGGCTATCCGCCAGGCAGCTTGCGACGGAAGTGAGGAAAAAGTCGGTGCTGGCCCGCTGTTGCGTAAAGCCAATTGTTTGTTTGCTGGCGGAACCGTCCAGCCTGTAGCCTCACCGTTCCTGATTGGGTTGCTCAGGTTGTATTTGACAGGGCGCCAATTCCAGCACGGCATTTTCGCCGAGCGCCGGTAGCCAAGCGGTTACCGGTAGGCATTGGTCTCCACTGCACAGGATGTAAGGCGGGACATACGGCGAGTGACGCAACTCGATGCGTGGCAGCAGCGGCAGTGCCGGCACGTAATGCCAAGCCCCATCATCCTTCAGCACGGCACCCGCCGGTGGTTCCATGCCGGCGCCACTACCGCGCACGCGTGCTTCGACAAGGCGCAAAGCGTCAGTTTCCAGCCGGTAATCTTCTTCCCAGACGATCTTTTCGATCGAATGCGTCCAGCGCAGGGTTACGTCTTCGCCGAGAGGTGCGACCAGCAACCCGGCGATCAGGCAGATCAGCATCAGGGAGAAAAGTCGGCGCTGGCGGGACGGCGTTAGCCGGGGCCGCCGGATTGATCGGGACGGGGTGTTTCACGCCGCCAGCGGCGCCAGTGCCAGACCACCACGATCGCGGCCAGCGCATAGCCGATTTCATCCGACCAGTCGATGTAAGCCGCCAGGCACACCGCCGCCAAAATTGCGGCAACACGTTCGCCGACCGGCATGTGGGTCTTGCCGTAGCCGACGACCGCTGCCGCCCAGAGCATGATTGAGAGCACGGCCTTGAATACGGCTGCGACCACAGCGAACACGGTCGGGTCGCCCTGCAGCATGAGTGCCGGTTCATACACGGCCATGTAGGGCACGACGAAGCCGACGATGGCAATCTGCGTGGCTTTCCAGCCGATGGCATCGTGGCTGGCCTTGGCGATGCTCGAGGCGGCCAGCGCGGCCAGCGCTACCGGTGGCGTCAGGTCGGCCATGATGCCGAAGTAGAAGGCGAACATGTGGCTGATGATGAGCGGTACGCCGAGCTTGGCCAGTGCCGGTGCCGCAATCGCGGCGGTGATGATGTAGTTGGGGATGGTCGGAATGCCGGTGCCGAGCACGATGCAGATGATCATCGTCAGCAACAGCGAGAGAAACAGGCTCTTCTCGCCCGCCTGCATGATCCAACCGGCGAAGGTGGTGGCGATGCCGGTGAGCGAGAGCATGCCGACGATGACGCCGACGATGGCGCAGGCGAGTCCGACGGGAATGGCCTGCTTGGCCCCGTCGACGAGGCTCATCTTCAATGTGTGCAGAACGTGGCCGCCGCCCTTGATCGAAAAGCTGATCGCCACCAGCGCCACGATCAACGCCAGCACCGGCGTGATGCCGAACTGGGCGAAGGTCGAGGCAGACAGGCCGATGGCCAGCCAGAACACATAACGGAAGGCGGTTGAGGAAAAACGCGCGGCAATCGCGGCGCCGAGGATCAGGATGGCGGTGAGCGCAAGGCCGACCATGCCGGCGAACATCGGCGTGAAGCCGTGGAACAGCATGCCGACCAGCGCGGCGAGCGG